>JAUVMD010000305.1 GCA_030600405.1 Nitrospirota bacterium | reverse complement strand
GGCACCCTCACCAAAATGGAAGAGGGCAACCAGGTGGAAGGCATCGTCAAGAACATCACCGATTACGGCGTGTTCATCGACCTGGGCGGCATCGACGGCCTGCTTCATATCACCGACATGTCATGGGGACGCGTTAACCATCCCTCTGAAATGTTTGCTATCGGCGACAAGGTGACGGTCATGGTTCTCAAATACGACAAGGAGAAAGAGCGTGTCTCCCTGGGCCTCAAACAAATCACGCCGGACCCGTGGGTGGACGTGGACAGCAAGTACCCGGTCAAAACCCGCATCTCCGGCAAAGTGGTGAGCATTACCGACTACGGCGCTTTCGTGGAACTGGAAAAAGGCATCGAGGGCCTAGTGCACGTTTCCGAAATGTCGTGGAGCCGCCACGTCAAACATCCCAGTAAGATGGTGAGCATCAGCGATACAGTGGAAGCGGTGGTGCTGACGCTGGACAAGGAAAAGAAGCGGATTTCCCTGGGCATGAAGCAGATCGAGCCTAACCCGTGGGACAGTATCGAAAACAAATATCCCATCGGTACCGAGGTCGAAGGACTGGTGCGGAACCTGACCGATTTCGGCGCGTTTGTCGAACTGGAAGACGGAGTCGACGGGCTGATCCACATCTCTGATTTATCCTGGAACAAAAAGATCAAGCATCCCTCTGAAGTTCTTAAAAAGAAGGATAAAGTCACCGCCGCGGTGTTGAACATCGATAAGGATGCCTGCCGCATTTCTCTCGGCATCAAGCAACTCGAGCCCGATCCCTGGGAAAATATTCCCGACCAGTACCCCATCGGTAAAGAGGTCGCTGGCACCATTATCAAAGTTACCGGATTCGGAGCCTTCGCGGAGTTTGACGATGGCTTGGAAGGTTTGATCCACGTCTCGCAGTTGAGTTCCGAAAAAGTGACGCATCCGGAGAAAGTGGTGAAGGTAGGGGATGAAATCAAGGCCAAGGTGATCAAGGTCGATACCACCAGCAAAAAGATCGGCCTCAGCATCAAGGCTTACACAGAGAATCTGGATCCTTCCCAGATTGATCTGGAAGAGGTACAATTAGATATCCCTTCAGAGGATGAAGAGGAGGAGACTCCAACTGAAGAATAAACTCAGAGGCTCTGAATGCAACCCATGCAACCTGTAGAAAAACCGAAAAAATCGTTTGGCCGTACCCTGCTTTATTTCGCATTGGGTCTGGTCGCCCTGATAGTTTTATCCTCAGTGTTCGGCCGTTATCTTTCGGACGGAGGATTCGACGACGGCAGGGAAAAAATTGCTTTGGTGGAAATCAGCGGACAAATCTTTGATTCCAAAGAAATCGTTCGCCAGCTTTCCAAATACCGCCGCGACGATGACATCAAGGCCATCATTTTGAGGATCGATTCGCCGGGCGGCGCCGTGGCCCCTTCGCAGGAAATTTACGACGAGGTTCTCCGGGTCCGGGCGGATAACAAGAAAATCTACGCATCTATGGGAAGTCTCGCCGCTTCGGGAGGCTATTACATCGCGGTGGCGGCCGACCGGATTTTTGCCAACCCCGGAACTCTGACCGGCAGTATCGGCGTGATCATGGCGTTCGGTAACGCTGAGAAATTGATGGAAAAAATCGGGTTGGAGCCGCAAGTGGTCAAAAGCGGGAAGTATAAGGATGTCGGCTCGCCCGCCCGCAAAATAACCGCCGAGGAACGAATCTACCTGCAACGCGTGGTGAACGATGTCCACCAGCAGTTTATTGATGCCGTCGCTCAAGGCCGCAATATGGCTACCAAGGAGGCCCGCAAATTGGCCGATGGCCGGGTATTCACCGGACGGCAGGCCCTCAAGTTAAAGATGGTCGATGAAATGGGTGGACTCGAAGACGTGATTGTCAAATTGGGGGAAGCCGCGGGCATCCAGGGCCGACCCAAAGTGGTATGGGAAGAGCCCCCTAAAGGGCTCATGCAATGGCTAATGGAGGGTTCCCTCGCCAAAGAGTTCAAGACCCATTGGATGCCGTCGCAGTTTCCTGCCCTGCAATATCTTTGGTTGCCAGGTTAGACTAATTTTTTCAATAAAATCACCTCCTTGCCAAGGTTTTTATGGCTCAAGAATTTTTCCTATGGAGACCTTTTGAGACTCGCCATAACTCCGTAAACCATAAAGATTCAAAAAATTATAGCCATGGATCGCCGGAATTTTGCCTGATTTTCCCTATCCGAACAGGCCATAAATTTCCCATCTCAAACCCTCAAAACTCTTGACTTGTTTGAGGTTAATGATATACTCGCCCAAACTTTTAGGGGGAGACTCATTTAAATGACCAAAGCGGAATTGGTGGAAAAGGTTGCGGGACAAATCAACCTGACCAAAAAGCAGACGGAGGTTGTGGTCAATACTGTATTTCAAAGTATTACCGAGTCTCTGGCGCAAGGAAAAAAGGTTGAATTGCGAGGGTTTGGCAGTTTTCGAGTCCGAAGCAGAAACGCACGTATCGGGAGGAACCCTAAATCGGGTGATCGGGTGGATGTTCCCGCCAAAAGGGTGCCCTTTTTCAAAGCGGGCAAGGAACTGCGGGAGCTGGTGGACGGTGAGCTGGATATTTCTACCGATTCCAGTAGCGAGTAGAACTCTTTTGAAATAAAGGTTTTTCTCGGATTTCCCGGACATTCCAGAGCACCAAACAAGCAGGGTTCCCCCTGCTTTTTTTATTTCATGACCCCTATATAATCGGTCGATTTCTATTTCCTTCCCGCCGGTTAGTGAACGTCTGTAATTACATTCCTTACTCAAAATATCGCCATGCCCGGCAACACATTTGGACAATTATTCAGAATAACCACCTGGGGCGAATCG
>JAUVMD010000042.1 GCA_030600405.1 Nitrospirota bacterium | reverse complement strand
TTTGACTTCAGGAAAACTGGGCGCCAGATCCCTGACGATTGCCCGAATCCCCTCGATCGCATTTTTGGACCCGGCAAAGTCGCCTTCGGTCTCCTGCGGATTGAACAGTATGAACAGCAACCGCTCGTCATCGGACACCAGATACCCGTCTTCCCGCAGAGGATGGCTTCCTTCCTCGGCTAGAAAATTTCCCCACGGCGAACGGTACGCCGTATCGCCCTCCACGTGCCGAGTCATTTGCCCAAGCAGGGAGATCAACAAACCGAGGTCCGCGGCATCGCCCTTCTCTGCTTCCTCGTCCTCCGTACCGAGCATATCGGTGAGCAGAGTATCGACCACCCCGGTGCTGATTTCACGGTTGAGACTTTTGAGAAGCATGTTAAGTCCGGGGGAGGCATTCACCTGCTCCAGAAAATCCTGGTGTGATTTCAATTTGTCTGCCAACTGCTTCAAAGCGTCCGGCTCCAAAAACAACAGGGATTTGTCTTTAAAATAATCCGTATCAACTTTGTAATAAATTTCTGAAGATATCCCAGGCCGGCTTCGCAACCGCTCAACCACTTGATCGGCAAATTGTTTCATGGCGTGGGGTTGCTCACCTTCGACGACGACAATCATGCCGTCAAAATCCTTGAAACGCTCCCGATATTGCTGGTACTGCACATGGAACTTCATGTCCTTGGAGATCAGATCTTCCCGGAGAGTGTTGAACTGAAGGTGGGTGGCCGTAAACCACAAACTGAGAGCCGCCAGGATCAGGGAAGCCGATAGCACCCACCACGGATGGTAATAGGCCAGGGTCTCAAAGGCGGTAAACACCCGGTCCAGCGGGCCGGGTTTGGAAGATGAGGAAACTTCTTCTGACGGAAAGGTAGGGTCCATAAAAGTGCAAACAAAATTAATCAAACCCCAGAGTGGAGTTTTATAGGAAGTATTGTAAAAAACAGTATAACAGGTCGGATGGAGGAGACAGAGAATTTTTGCCTGGGATTACAGGTACCGCATAAACTAAAAACTGAAACCCAAGCTGAACACGTGGGCATTGGTCCCTACGTTGCGGCCATTGATGCCAGAATTGGACAAGTGCCAGAGGCGGTAATTGAAGTTCAGGGCGGTTCCGTTGGCAAAGAAATATTCGATCCCTACGCCTCCCTGCAAAATAAATTCGAATGCGGTGGAAATTTCCTCGGTTCCCTGAAAAAAGTCACCCCAAGCCACCCCAATCCCGACGAACAAAAAAGGCGCCCAGGATCTCCCGGGATTGACAAACTTGTATTCCAATTGCGCGGGCACTAAGCCAATCATGAAGGTAGGTGCCTGATCCACGATTTGACCATCCCGCTCAGGATCTATAACGGAAACAACCGCACCCGCCTCAATCACCCAATACAACGCACCCCGGTAGATGGATTTCCCCATGAGCCCGGTCAGGTTGTATTTGAAGTTGGAGAAAAAGTGAGCGGTCCGGATCTCGGTCCGTTGGCCGGAAACTCCCGTTTGCGCGGGAAGGTTGATGGAAATCCCGTACCCCAGCGACAAGCCGAATCCGTACTGGCCCTTGGCAAAGCGGCTTTCAAAATCAGGAGATGAAGTACTGTGCTCGGCCACCGGATCCCCTGATTCCGGAAGGGCCTGTGCTATCTGAATTTCATCGGTAGGGGACAGGATCCATGACCTCGTGTTTTCCGTGATTTTGGAAGAAAAAAATTGGGCGAGTGCCCTTTCCGAATCCAGCGGAATAAGTGCAAAAGCCAAAATAAAGGCCCAATAAGTCTTGATCATCATGTATTCGTTAATAGGGTTGCAGACTTACCATCACAAAAGAATCGGGATTATAGCATAAACCTTTCTACCGCTTTCCGAGGGAACCACCGGGTGCAGAAAACCGGGATTCAACATTCTGTGGACACCGTACAACTCATCCCAACGCAAAAGCTGTTTCCATAACTTATTATACTTAAAGCATTAATCCTGGGTCTTGACTCACCCTTGAGATCGCTCTATTTGTACTCTCCCGGTGGGGATGCTAGAATTCATAGCGGTTTTCCCATGATATTTTCAAAGCCCCAAAGGCTTGAAAATTCTGAAAATCAGAACCGTTCCTGCTTCCAGAGCATCTAAAAACTGATCGATTTTTAACCTGGGTTTATTGCACCGGGTCGGCCAGGCACTGGACACAGAACACCATTCAAGGAATCTGGCGCACCATGCCGACTCAGGAAGAAAAAGCGCAGGATGAAATGCTTGTCCGGGATATGAAAGCCGGGCAAATGGAAGCGTTCGATAAAATATTCGAACTCTACCAGCGGAAGATTTATGCCCTGGCGTTCAACATGACGCGCAACCAAATGGATGCGCAGGATGTCACCCAGGAAGTGCTCCTGACCATTTACCGAAAAATCGACACGTTTCAGGGAAAGTCGGCTTTCTCCAGCTGGGTGTACCGCATCACTTTGAATGCGACCTACATGAAGCTGAGGACCAAGAAAAAGGAGCAGTACGTATCGTTGGACGAAGGCTTGCCCAATTTCAACCATGCGGGTTTCCAAAATGAAAAAGTTTCCGATTGGTCAAAAAGTACGGATTCGTTGCTGTTTTCAAATGAGACCAAGGGAATAATTGAAAAAGCCGTTGAACTACTCCCGGAGAAAGAAAAGGTGGTTTTTATTTTGAGAGATGTTGAGGGGTTATCAACAGAAAAAGTGGGGGATATTCTGGATTTGACCATCCCCGCGGTCAAATCCCGGTTACATCGGGCACGTCTTTTTCTCAGGAAAAAGCTGTCCAACTATTTTGACGAATATCAAACACGGAGCTCGAAGAAATGATTTGTTGCAAAGAATGTATAGATCTGTTGTGTGATTATTTTGAAGGGACCTTGGATCCGGATACGGCGGCCTCTCTGGAAGATCATTTTAAGGATTGCCCGCCCTGCGTCTCCTTTCTGGAAACCTATCGCCAAACCTCGGATCTTTGTAGAAAAACCCTCACTCCCGTTGAAATTCCCGAACCGGTGCAGATAAAACTTCGGGACTTCGTAAAAAACCATATCCAAAGCCGTTGAAATCAGACCTGCTAAAAACCTCCATGAATTCCCTCAAAACGGCTTTGAATTGTAACATTGACAAATATTTTATTTATTGGTTAACTATAGAAAACCCAATAGTTTTCCCGTATCTTAGGTCCGGGTCACCCAAAAATTCCTAAATCTGGAAAAGGAACGATCATGGTTGAAATGAAAGTGGAAGGTCTGACGCTGGACCCCTTGACCAACATGCCCATTATTATTCTGAAGGATTTGGAAGGCAACCGGGCATTGCCGATCTGGGTCGGGTTTTTTGAGGCCAACGCCATTGCTCTGGAAATCGAGAAAATCGCCACTCCCCGTCCCATGACCCATGATTTGATGAAAAACCTCATTGGCGACATGAAAGGAAAAATCAATCATATCCTGGTCAGCGAACTGAAGGACAACACCTTTTACGCTGTTATTTCCATGATGTCCGGCGGGAACACTCTGAAAATCGATTCCCGCCCCAGCGACGCCATCGCCCTGGCCCTGCGCGCCAAAGCCCCGATTTATGTCAATGAAACCGTTATAGAGGCAGCCAAAAGCCTGGATCTCCCCGATACCTCCAAGGTCAATACGGAGGACAAGGATCAGTGGAAAAAGTGGCTGGACAACATCAAACCGCAGGACTTCGGCAACCTCTAGCCCTTCGCTCCTCCGTAATTTGGTCCCTTCTTAAAATCTCCTGCATTCAACTTGCCCTTGGCACCACCGTTCTTTTTCTTTATCATTCCTATAGGAACAGCTGGACCCGTCAACCTCCCGGGATGCGACCTTGGATACCATCAAAAAAATCGGCATTTTTAGCAAACTAAAACCCGACATCAGCCGGAAAGTTCTTCTGGAACTCACTTCGTGGTTGGGGAAAAGGAATTACGACATCCTGATGGCACCGGAAACCGCCGGTATTATTGGTGAAACCTCCGATCTCAAAAAAGAGGAAATCCCCTCCAAAGCCGACCTGATGATCGTGCTGGGGGGAGACGGCACCCTGCTGAGTGTGGCGAGACTGACACATCCGTTCGACGTCCCTATCCTCGCCGTCAACCTGGGAGGCCTGGGCTTCCTGACGGAGGTGGCCCTGCCCGAGTTGTACAACACCCTCGAACGGGTGCTGAAAGGGGAATCCAGCATCGAACGGCGCATGCTGTTGAACGCATTCCTCAAACGGGACGGACAAATCGTCCGTAACGATTTCGCCCTGAACGACGTGGTGATCAACAAAAACGCCGCACGCATTGTCAATCTCGAAGTGCACGTCAACGGCCAATACATGACCTCATACCGCGCCGATGGATTGATTATCGCCACGCCGACGGGATCGACCGCGTATTCGCTTTCCGCCGGGGGACCGATCATCCACCCCAGCATGAACGCGCTGCTGTTGAGTCCCATCTGCCCGTTTACGCTGACCAACCGGCCCATTGTGATTCCCAACCAGTCCACCCTGCAGGTGCAACTCACCACTGAAACCGAAGAAGAAGTGCAAGTGACTTTGGATGGACAAACCGGTTATGCCATGTTCCGCGAGGATGTGCTGGAAGTCAAACAGGGGCCGACGCCAGTCAGCCTGATCCAGGCCAAGGGCAAAAACTATTACCAGACACTCCGCCGGAAACTGCACTGGGGCCGGCCGGCGGATGACCCAAGATCGGAATCATGAGCGGAATAACAGCCCTCCCGTACCACCCTTTCCTCTCCGATTTTCTATGACAACGAACCAGAATATTATTGCGTGCGGACAAACTGCAGACATCGGAACCGCGGTAGTATTGTGGGACCAAGCCAAGGGTTACGCCTGCCCCCACAAACGAGGACGCCGCCACTGTTCGCAACACAATCCGCAACTGAATGGCGCGCCCACACGCGAAGATTCCAAATACCAAATTAAGGACCTGGCAACGGCTTACGAAGAACTCAAACAATCCGTCCACCAGTTCGTCTTGCATTATGATGTCTGTTATAGCTCCCACCACTGTCACCAAATTTTGAAGGACAGCACGTTCAAAGGCAGCCATTTTTACCTGGACCTCGACGGCACGATTTACCAGACATGCGACCTGTACTGGAAAACCAACACCGCCCCAGCAGACGACCGACAGGGCAACGAACGCGCCGTGCACGTCGAAATCGCCAACCTCTCCTGGCAGGCCCTAGCCGAAGAATCGGACCTGTACCATGCCCCGAAAGACCTCTATCGCAAGGTGAACGAACGCTGGCGGTTCGACCTGCCAGAAAAGTACAGCAAGAAATTGCGGACGCCGGACTTCAAAGCCTTCGCCTCACGAGCCTACGGCGAACGTGGTTACTACAGCCGACGGATCAACGGGCACATGGTGCGCATGTGGGATTTCACCGAGGAGCAGTATCAAGCCCTCATCCGGTTATGCCTCGGGATCAACCAACTGCTACCGAAAATATCCCTCAAGGTACCCTTTGATAAAGAAAAACAGCGCACGCCTCTCGGAAATATCAAAAATTTTTCCACATTCAAGGGAATCCTCGGGCATGCCCACGTCCAGGGTGGTACTGGTGATGGAGTCAAAAAGAAGTACGACCCCGGTTCGGCCTTCAACTGGGGACGTTTGCGCAAGGAGTTCGCGCGGAAACCCGGATAAGCCCATTCCCCCTCTCGAAAAGAGACCTTTGCATAAGGGTAAGATGCTACAAAGATTCCCCTCCTTACCAAGGAGGGGATGCAGGGGAGGAATATTTTAGGTCCAGCGTCACGCTGGCCGCCTAAAAAGAGATTGACCTTTCTGTTGGTTTGACGGTAGTTTGGGACCACACTCAAATCGAAATAGGGACCATTACAATGAAGACAGGAATTTTCAGAGACGAGCTCCCTGGAGAGCGCAAAAGCATTATCAACCTGCTCATGACCGGGTACCTGGTGGTTGTTTCCATTCTCGGGTACATGGCGTTTTACCTGTCCATACAAATGGGACAGATCGACCGGGTCATCCATCAAATGCAACCGGCCTCCATGACGGCGGACGAAATCAATGTGATCAAGGAACGATTGTCCATGACCACCAACCGGCTGAGCAATGAAGCCAAGTGGATTGCTATTCTGGGAGGTCTGTTTGCCATTATCGGCGGGATTTACACTTACAATCTGGTCATCCGCCCCTTGCGGAAATTGGTGGCCTACGCGGAAACCGGCGAAGGCGAGCTACCGGAGATCAAAACCAACAACGAGATCAAGCAATTGATGACCGCCATCACAGGCGGTCCCACCCAGTCGCCCGAAAAGCAAAACACCGCCAACCCCTGAAAACCCCGTTCAGGGACGGACTAAAATCCGTTGAAGTCGCGCGTCATGCCTTCCAGCTTTCCCATCACGGTGAACAACTCAGAATCGGGAATGCCGATATCCTCCAGCAAGCGGACAAAATAATAATAATTCATCCCCTTTTTCAATTTGCTCAAAGCGCGGTGGACAGAGGGTGTGTCATGACTGAGGGACACCATTTCCCGGCATAAACTTCCGGGACTGGCATTCGCGATGCGCGATTGCGCCAAGAGGGCGGCGCCGTGCAGAGACCCTTTGACGTGGCGGCGCTGGCGGTAGTCTTCCAATTCCTGATTGAGATAGCGGACGCATCGGTCGCGGAGGATCAGCGACTTTTGCCAGGGCGTCGCCTGTTCCCAATGTACGCGCAGTAAAGCGGATCCCTGTTTCTGGCGATACTGTTTTAACTCCTGCTTCTGACGATCGTATTTCCTTCTCAGCGACTTTTTAATTTGTTCCCGGGCTTCCGCTTGTTGACGCAAAGCGTTTTGCCGAAACTCCCCGCTGGTTTTCCACTGCTGTTTCCAGCGCTGGTACCGCTCCCGGTACAACTCGGCAGGCCCGATTTCCTTCAACTCAACGTACTGAATCCAGGCATTGATCCAATGCAGGCGCGACGCTTCGTCGGCCATTCGATCGTAACGGTAAGAGTCTTTTTCCTGCAATTTTAGCAAGACCGGTTGTTGCCATTGATAGACCCCAAAAGCGGCCACTGCCACGACTAAAAGAACGGCCAGCGCTAGTGGCACCATCTTTCCGAGTCTCTGCAATAAAATTATCCAACGTTCCATGAGCCGTAGGGGTTCCTTGATGATTAGATGAGATTGAAATCAGTGTACCATTCGAGCCTTCAAAACACAGCTGGTACGAGACGCCCTGTTCTTTATTATTGTCGGATCAATGGTTAAAAAAGTTGATGGCAGGAAAGAAGAATGACTGAGATTCTTAGGGAATCAGTGCTTGAAATGGCGAATGCCGGTGAACACCATGGCGATCTTGTGCTCGTCCGCCGCCTGAATGACCTCTTCGTCGCGGATGGAACCGCCGGGTTGGATGATGGCGCGGATGCCCCGCTCGGCGGCGGCGTCGATCGAATCGCGGAACGGGAAAAACGCGTCGGAAGCCATCACGCATCCCTTTACTTCCTTGGTGGCCTTCTCAATAGCCAGCCGCGCCGAATCGACCCGGCTCATCTGCCCGGCGCCGATACCCACCGTCTCGGTGCCCCGCGCGTAAACGATGGCGTTGGATTTGACGTGCTTGGCCACCTTCCAGGCAAATTTGAGTTCTGCCAACGTGGCGTCATCCGGCTGAGCTTTGCTGACGACTTTGAGTTTTTCCGGGTCCAGGGTCAACTCGTCCGCATCCTGAAGAAGAAGGCCGCCACCGATGCGTTTGATATCCATCCGGCTCCGCTCCGTCACACTCTCAATAGCGGGCATCTGCATAACGCGCACGTTCTTCTTTTTGGCGAACAACTCCATCGCTGCCTTCTCGTAGCCGGGAGCGATGATCACCTCGACAAAATTCTTCACGATTTCTTCGGCGGTGGTCAGGGTGACAGGCCGGTTGAATCCCAACACGCCCCCGAACGCGGAAACCGGATCGGTCTCACGCGCCTGGATAAATACTGCCGTTTGATCTTTACCGCTGGCGGTGCCGCAGGGATTGGTGTGTTTGATGATGACAGCGGTGGATTCTTCAAATTCGAGCGCACACTCCCAAGCAGCGTTCATATCGATGTAATTATTGAAAGAGAGTTCTTTACCCTGCAACTGCTCGGCCTGCACAACGTCTGCTTTCAGCGGTTGCGCTTCTTTGTATAGGGCCGCCGCCTGGTGCGGGTTCTCACCATAACGCAAATCCTGCACCTTGTGCAACCGGGTTTGATAACCGGGCGGAAATTTTGAAGCCTCTCCGATCTGGCCGGACAGATATCCGGCAATCATCGAATCGTAGCGGGCGGTCATGGCGAACGCATCGCGGCTGAGACGTAGGCGGGTTTCCAGAGTCACCGCCCCGTTGTTTTCGTCTATTTCCTTTAGGATCTGTTCATAATCCGCAGGGTTCACCACAATGGCGACGTCGTTGTAATTTTTGGAGGCCGACCGCACCATGGCCGGTCCGCCGATATCGATATTTTCGATGGCATCCGCCAATGTGCATCCTTCCTTGGCGATGGTGGC
>JAUVMD010000252.1 GCA_030600405.1 Nitrospirota bacterium | reverse complement strand
TATTAACCGTATTGACTTGCATGATGGCGACGGTGGCCAGTACGGTCATGGCCATTTACGTGATTGCGCTGCAAGGTGTCTTCCCTGAGATTGCGGGACATCTGGTGTCCGCCTCCATCATCTCCATTCCCTGTGCCATTTTAATCAGCAAGCTCACCTTGCCCGAGGATAGGCACCCCGAAACCCTGGGAGGCCTGCCCTCCACTGTTAAAGGTATTGATTCTCCAGAGCATGATGTGAAAACTCCCTCCAATTTGATAGCGGCGTTGATTGCTGGTGGTATGCAGGGGGTTCAAATGGCGGTGGGGATCGCTACTTTACTAATCGTGTTTTTGGGGTTGGAGGCGATGGTGGATTTGGTTTTGGGACTGTTGCCACAGATGGGCGAAGCGCCACTCTCTCTCAACCGGATTTTGGGTTGGGCAACGTGGCCCTTCACAGTGCTCATGGGATTGAAGCCGGAGGAATGGCAAACCGCTTCACAGATCCTCGGGGCGCGGTTTGTGGAAACGGAAGTGACGGCTTATTTCAAGCTGGCCGCGGTCCAGGGAGCGGCTTCGCCTGCATTGACTCCCCGGTCTCTGATCATTTTGACTTATGCCCTGTGTGGATTCGTTCATATTGCTAGCATGGGGATTTTCGTGGGCGGGCTATCAGCATTGATCCCGTCACGTATTCAAGATATTTCTCGGTTGGGGGTTCGGGCCTTGTGGACGGCGTTTCTGGCCACCGTGCTGACGGGTTGTATCGCCGGGGTTCTGGCCTGATCAGGGAGATGGAGCGGGGAACAGAGCCGACCACAAATGCCAGACAAAGGAAATTCCTATGATCACGACTGCAATCAGCGCCACGATAACGGAATAGCTCTCCTTTTTGCGTTTTTCTTCAGAAAGCTCGTCTTCATTTTCGGGTTGGGTCATATCGGCAAACACCAGAGGCGGGTAATTATTCTTTGACCAAAATACTATGTTTTTGGGAGGAAAGTCCAGCGTTCTGATAATCCCCTTTTTAAAGGAATCGATTTTTCTATCACAAAATTACATTCGTACCACTCGATATCGGGAGAAATTGAATCGCCTAAGATTTATCAATTGTTTAAACGTTTATTCTTCCTGTTGGGTTTCCACAGCACCTTCTATATCCGCGGATTTCAATCATTTTCAAAGTCAGGTTTTTGTACCAACCCGTATCCCCTAAAGGTGGTAACTAAATGCCATTCTTTTGTATAAATATTTATTTTTAAAAGAGTTATTCAGTGATCTTAAAAGGGACTTGCCCTATTTTTGAGGATGAATTAAAATTTACCCTGATCGTAAGCCCCTTTAGGAGGGTATTTCTAATGTAAGGGATACGGTTTTGGTTCAACCTGAATGGAGGGGATTGCCATGGCAGGCCGTTCACAGGAAAAAGATATTAGAGAATTCAAGGATGACCGAAAGATGGGGGCCGATTATTACATCGGTTTCTCGGAAGAGGGTTTTGGCGGCCGGGAGGAGGCGAACGCCCCTTACAAGCTGGAACCCAATGCTACGGAGATTGAAGATTTTCTGACCCGGTTACGTCAGGAAGGCCTTTAAGGAGCTCGGGTTAAACGCCGGATTTTGTCGGCTGGAACAGGTGGGCTTTTTAAAAGTCTCCCAGTTCATCTTCCTCAAAGAGCTCCTTCATGGTTTGCAGGTCTCCCTGTTCTGTGGAGCGTGCTTCCGCGCGGTCGATAAACTCATTGACTGTTTTCAAATGATCGGAAGAGATGTTGCAGAACGCCAACCTCTGCATCAGGGCTTCTTTCTCGAAATGCCCCAGCAGTTTCCCCAAACATCCCATTAAAAAAGGCGAAAACAGGGTTTGAACCCCCTGAAAATCCACCTCTACGGTTTTTTTTTCTTTCAACTCCTCCAGAAGCAGATGATACACCTTTTCCCCCTGATCGAGTGAAACACATTCCGATCCTATCGTTTCAATCAGTTGAACACGCATGGTCCTAAATTCTCCGGATGGAAGGTTGGTGCGGGAGCTTCACTGACATGAAGCTAAACAGATGATTTTATATTACCGTTTCTAAAAGGATTTGTCCCACAAAGAATAAAATGCAGGCGTTGGTTTGTGTAAAATTCGAAGGATAATGCCGAAAGGTTCTGTTCAGGAAACCATTTCGGGTCCCTTTTCCGGGAGGGTGATGATAAAGGTGGCGCCCTTGTTGAGCTTGCTTTTGACGGAGATGGTTCCGCCGTGCCGCGTCACTATTTTTTGACATAGAGCTAATCCCATTCCAATACCCTCGCGCTCGTTCCGTCCATGAAGGCGTTCAAAGGGTTTGAAAATGCGGTCGCTATGTTTTTCGTCGATCCCGATTCCATTGTCGTTTACCAGAATTTTCCAATACCCGTTACCCAGATCATGACCGGCGATGGAGATTTCCGGAATCATGTCTTTCTTGTGAAATTTGACCGCATTGCTGGTCAGGTAGGCGAACAACTGCCGCATTTGGATTTCGTCCGCGGCCACGGTCGGGAGATCTCCCACGATAATTTGTGCATGAGATTTAGTGATTTTGCTTTCCAGATCGGTCAAAACATCTCTGACTACATTTTCGAGGTTGGTGGTTTCGAACTGGGTGCCTTTGGTGGTAACCCGTGAAAGTTGAAGCAGGCCATCGATCAGCTTTTGCATGCGTAGCGAGGCTTTTTCCATAACCGCGATATAGTCCTTGGCGCGGCCGTCCAGCAGTTCCTGGTAATTGATCCGCAGGCGTTCTCCGAAACAGATCACCTTGCGAAGCGGTTCCTGCAAATCGTGTGACGCGATGAAGGTAAAGTCTTTGAGCTCTTGGATATTCCTCTTCAGTTCAAATGCTTTGTTTTCCAGCTCAAGAGTGCGTGCCTTAACGATTTTCTCCAGGTTCTTGTTTTGTTCCGACAGCAGTTTGTACAGCTCGCCGTTTTCGAGCGCGTAGGCGGTATTGTGTAGAATGATTGAAATCAGATGGCCCATTTCCGGGGGGATCTTTGAGATCTTCCGACTCAGGCATCCCATCACCATTCCCTTGATTTGGGAGCGCGTACCCAGTACATGCAGAAACAGTTTTTCCTTGAACAATTCACTCTCCACCAGTAAAGGGCGATTTTGTTTCAACGCCCAGGCAAAAGTACCGTTTTCAACCTGTTGATCCAACTCTACCTGAAACCGTCCGTTTTCTTCCTCCGATTCCCCGCTGGCCAGATAAAAGCTGTTGTCCTTTTCGTGGACCAAGAAAAAGGCGAGCGATTTCAAATTCAGCAGTTGATTCAGATAACGGCGTGCCATGCTGAAAATAAAACTTGGGTCCGTCGAACGGGGAATATCCCTGTGGATGTCGCCCATTGAAGCGATCATTTCCATAGCCGAGGAGAACC
>JAUVMD010000290.1 GCA_030600405.1 Nitrospirota bacterium | reverse complement strand
GCCAGAACCCAGGTGTCTTTACTGCCTCCTCCCTGGGAGGAGTTCACAACGAGAGAACCTTTTTCCAGGGCAACTCGAGTCAGGCCTCCAGGGAGAACATAAATATCTTCCCCATACAAGACGTAAGGCCGAAGGTCGATATGCCGACCTTCAAAATGATCTTTTGCGATTACGGGAACGCGGGAAAGCTGAATGACCGGTTGACCAATATAATTGCGCGGATCCTTTTGGATGTTTTCGATCATCTGCTGCTGCTGCTTTTTGGAAGAAAAGGGACCGATCAACATTCCGTATCCTCCAGAGCCGTGAGTGGTTTTGACAACAAAGTTTGCAATATTGTCGATGACATGCTTCCGCTCCTTCTCATCCTCACACACAAAGGTCGGAACATTGGGAATTATCGCGTCTTCGCCGGTGTAATATTTGATGATGTCCGGAACAAACGCATATATTGCCTTGTCATCTGCAATGCCGGTCCCCGGCGCATTGGCCAATGCTACTTTTCCGGAACGGTAGGACTTCATGAGCCCTGGCACTCCAAGCAACGAATCGGGGTTGAATACGGTCGGGTCCAGATATTCATCATCAATCCGTCTGTAAATGGCATCGAGTCTTTCGAAGCCTTTTGTGGTCCTCATATAGACAAAATCATCCATCACCACCAGATCCTGACCCTCAACCAGTTCCTCGCCTATTTGTTGAGCCAGGAACGAATGTTCGAAATAAGCTGAGTTGTAAATTCCGGGGGTGAGGATGGCAATATTGGGTTTTATAATTGAGTCGGGAATCAGATTTCGAAGCATATCAGCAAGGCGGTTGGAATAATCGTCAACCGGTCGAATCGGCAAGGACTCGAAAACAACCGGGAGGGTTTGCTTCATGACCCTGCGGTTGCCCAATACGTAGGAAACTCCCGAAGGGCAGCGCAGGTTATCCTCCAGAACGTAAAATTGTCCCTTATCATCCCTGACAAAATCGATACCGCTTATATGACACCAAATTCCTTTCGGTGGGTTCAACCCCTGGCATTCTTTGCGGTAAGCCACAGAGGAAAGGATGATTTCCTTGGATATCACCCCGTCTTTTATAATCTTTTGATCATTATAAACATCGTGAATAAACTGGTTGAGTGCGAAAACCCTTTGTTTCACCCCCCGGTCAATCAAGTCCCAGTCACTGGCATTGATGATCCGTGGAATGATGTCGAAGGGAAATATTTTTTCCAATCCTTTTTGATCTCCATAAACCCCAAAAGTAATTCCCATCTGCATGAATGCTGCTTCAGCGGCTTTCTGTCGATCGGCCAGCTCTTTATTAGGAAAGGAACTGATCTGATCGATCAACTTTTTAACTTCCGCTCTGGGTTGGCCAGATTTTTCAAAATATTCATCATAGAAATTCCCTGGATTGTAGGACTCGAAATTCATTGGAAAGTCACGATTGGAAAATTAAATAAAGTTTTCCAGCCCAAGAAAACCAACTGGCTAATCTGAGTATGAGTTTTTATATTATAACCTAATTTCATTCGACCTTTATTCCCTAAACCCATTTGACCCGTTCCTCGAAAACGGGTCCAGGGTTAATGTTAGGATTCTGATTAGATGTTTGAATACAGGGATTAAACCCTAATTGGGCGAAATGGTCAAGCAGGTGGGTTTTGGGAGGAGCCGTCCTGATAATACAGGCAAAGAACAGTGGGATCGACCGCCTGGGAGTTACGGGAATTGAGTTTCCTATGGCAGGCGAATAAATTTCAATACCAATCTACGCCGGGGTTTCCTTCGGGAGGCCCCGGTTTTTTCTTACCAATTCAGATTAATTGCTACCAGTTAAAGTAAAAAATCACGATCACAATTGAGCCCCAGGCGTAAACAGCTACCGATTTACCAACAGGGTTTTTATACCCGTGGTTTTCTAAGCTAATCCCGATACCGACCACCAAAACAAGAAAAGCGAACATACAAAGATTTAAAGTGGATGCGTCTAGGTTCATGATCGGCATTGGGTTCATTTTATTTACCCCACTCAATAAGTATTAATAGAGTGAAAGAAATATGAACCTTTTGGGTAAAGCTGTCAACCATACATGGAAAGTGTATAACACTGCTAAATAAAGTAATTGGATTTAATATGCTAGGTTCAGATTAATTGACATTTTCGGCAAGCTGAAATAGAGTGCGGCTATTCAAATACCCGTAACAGGAGGGGTTATCAATGAAACGAAAAGCAAAGTTAATTGGAGTGGTGGCTGTCGTTGCGTTCATTGCAGCAGCCGGTTACATGCTGGGAGTATACAGTGAACAGACAGGAACAGTCGTGTCACTCACACAGGAGGCGCAGGCCAAACCCGACAATGTTGACGGCGTCAACGTTCCGTCCGGCCGCATCCCGCAAGAGATCAAAGACAACAAGTACCCGCGCACCTATTTCCCGAATACGGAAAGACTGGCCAAGGATGAAATGCGTATTACCGCACTGGGCACCGGAATGCCGAATCAATCACCCAGTAATGTCGCGGCGTCCTTTCTGGTTGAACTGGGCAATGGCGAATCTTTTCTGTTTGACTTGGGTACCGGCGCCACCGACCGGCTTGCCGGCCTAGAAGTTGACTATGCCGGGCTCGACAAGGTCTTCGCCAGCCACCTGCACACTGATCATGTCGGTGATATCGCCGCACTCTGGGTCGGTGGATGGCTGGGTGGTCGCTATAAGCCTTTACATGTTTATGGTCCGTCGGGCTCGTCGCCTGAGTTGGGAACCAAGGTGCATATCGATCATATTCGTGCCGCCTGGGCATGGGATGTCACATCACGGGCGGGTACTCTACCGAATGCCGGTGGTGAGATCGTTGCTCATGAATTTGATTTTTCCAAGACCGCTGTCGTCTACGACGAGAATGGCGTGAAGATCACGTCGTTTCCGGCTATTCATATCCGTGATGGGTCGGTCAGCTATCGTCTGGACTGGAACGGCCT
>JAUVMD010000149.1 GCA_030600405.1 Nitrospirota bacterium | reverse complement strand
GAGGGCGTCACTTTCGATGACGTCCTGCTGATCCCGGACTACAGCGAGGTCACGCCCGACAAGGCCGACCTCTCCACCCGGCTTACCCGCAACATCCGCCTGAACGTGCCCCTGGTGTCCGCACCGATGGACACGGTGACCGAGTCCGCCCTGGCCATCGCGTTGGCCCAGGAGGGCGGTATCGGCATCATCCACCGCAATTTGGCGCCCAACCAGCAACGCAAGATGATCGACCGCGTGAAACGCGCGGTCAGCGTCGTGATCCAAGACCCCATCACCCTGGAACCGGACCAGACGCTGGGCGAAGCGTTGGAGATCATGGACAAATACAACATCACCGGTATCCCCATCACTCAAGGCAAAAAACTGGCGGGCATTCTCACCAACCGGGATATCCGTTTCGAAATCCAGCACAGCAAAAAACTGTCCACCTTGATGACCAAAGACAATCTGGTCACCATTAAAGAGGGGACGCCACTGGATAAGTCCAAAAAACTTCTGCACGATCACCGCATCGAAAAACTGCCGGTGGTCGACGCCCAAGGCAACCTGAAGGGTTTGCTGACCCTCAAAGATATTTTAAAATCGACCGAGTACCCGAATTCCGCGAAGGACGCCAAAGGCCGCCTGCTGGTGGGCGCGGCGCTGGGCATCTTGTCCGATTACATGGAACACATCGGCGAAATGGCAGAGGTGGGCCTAGACGTGTTGGTAATCGACAGCGCCCACGGGCATTCGGACAAGGTGCTGAAGACGATCGAGGCCATCAAAAAGACGTTCCCAAAACTGCAACTCATCGGCGGCAACGTCGCCACCGCCGAGGGCACCGCCGCCCTCATCAAAGCCGGGGCGGATGCGGTGAAAGTAGGCATCGGGCCGGGATCGATCTGCACCACGCGCGTGGTGACGGGCGTCGGCGTGCCGCAAATCACCGCCGTTAAAAAATGCGTCGAGGTGGCGGAAGCGAAAGACATTCCCGTCATCTCCGACGGCGGCATCCGCCATTCCGGAGACACCACCAAAGCCATCGCCGCCGGGGCATCGAGTGTGATGATCGGATCGTTGTTCGCCGGAACCGAGGAGAGTCCGGGAGAAAAAATTCTGTATCAGGGGCGCAGTTATAAAGAGTATCGCGGCATGGGATCGATCGGGGCAATGTCCGACGGCAGTAGTGACCGCTACTTCCAGGAACGGGGACTCAACGAAAGCAAGCTGGTGCCCGAAGGCGTCGAGGCACGCATCCCCTACCGGGGGTCGGTGGAGTTTACCGTCCACCAACTACTGGGTGGCCTGCGGGCCGGCATGGGGTATTGCGGATGCAAAGATATTCAGGCGTTGCGCACCCAGTCCACGTTCATCCAAATCACGCCGTCCGGCCTGCGGGAAAGCCACGTGCATGATGTGATCGTGACCAAGGAAGCCCCCAACTACAATATCGAATAAACCTGCATGGCAAACCGCCGCAGGCCAGCGTAACGCTGGACCCAATATATCCTCTCCCCTTGGGGAGAGGATTAAGGTGAGGGGAGCCTTTTTCTTTTTGGCTTTTTGTAGTTGCTCGATTTATCGAGCGGTTTGGAAATGCGCCTCATGAATGAGGCAACTACAGAAAAAGGAAGGGAATCATCAACCACCCCCAGCCCCTCCTTTCAAAAGAGGGGAGCCACTTATACTGAGGTCTCTTTGAAAAGAAAAATATATTTCAAATGAGCAAAACCAAAAACATCCACGAGCAGAAAATTCTGATCCTCGATTTTGGATCGCAGTACACCCAGAACATCGCCCGCAAAGTGCGCGAATGCGAGGTGTACTGCGAAATTCACCCCTGCACCATCGATTTTAAAACCATCGAGGCGTTCCAACCAAAAGGCATCATCCTGTCGGGAGGACCCGCCAGTGTGATGGAAGACGATTCGCCACTGGTCGATCCCAAATTGTTCAAGATGAAAGTCCCGGTACTCGGCATCTGCTACGGCATGCAGTTGATCACCCGCCTGTTGAAGGGCAAGGTCAACCCCGCTAAGGAACGCGAATTCGGCCGGGCCGAGTTAATGCTCAAGACTTTCTCCCGCCTCTTCAAAGATGTCCACAGCAAATCGGTGGTGTGGATGAGCCACGGCGACCGCATCGCCAATCTGCCAAAGGGGTTCCAGACCACGGCATTTACCGACAACTCCCCGGTGGCGGCCATGGAGAACTCCATCGACAAAATTTACGGTCTGCAATTTCACCCGGAGGTGGTCCACACCGACGAAGGAATTAAAATAATCCGAAATTTTCTTTTTAATATCTGCAAATGCCAACCGCTGTGGAAAGTAGAATCGTTCGCCGATTATGCGATCAAAGGCATTAAGGACCAGGTAAAAAACGGCAAGGTGCTGTGCGGACTGAGCGGCGGGGTTGATTCGTCAGTCGTTGCTGTGCTTCTGCACAAGGCGATCGGTGACCGGCTGATCTGCATCTTCATCGACAACGGACTGTTGCGCACTGGGGAACGCATCAAGGTGGAGGAAACCTTCCGTGAACATTTTCACATGAACCTGAAAGTCGTCGACGCCTCGCAGAGGTTTCTGAAAAAACTAAAGGGCGTCACCGACCCGGAGCAGAAACGTATGATCATCGGCAATACCTTCATCCACGTGTTCGAGGAGGAAGCCAAGAAAGCAGGCGACTTCAAATTCCTCGCGCAGGGCACGCTATACCCGGACGTGATCGAGTCGGTCTCTTTCAAAGGTCCGTCGGCGGTGATCAAGTCGCACCACAACGTCGGCGGTCTGCCGGAGAACATGGAATTGGAACTGGTGGAACCGCTCCGCGAACTGTTCAAAGACGAAGTGCGCGCGCTGGGGCGCGAGATGGGCATGCCGGAAGAAATCATCTCCCGCCAGCCGTTTCCCGGACCGGGACTGGCTATCCGCATCATCGACGAGGTGACGCCGGAACGGATCACCATGGTGCAGGAGGCGGACAAGATTATTCTGGAGGAAATCAAGGGCGCGGGACTCTACAAAAAAATCTGGCAGTCGTTCGGGGTGCTCCTGCCCGTTAAAACCGTGGGCGTGATGGGAGACGCGCGCACGTATGAGAACGTCGTTGCCCTGCGTGCGGTGACCAGTACCGATGGCATGACCGCCGACTGGGTGCCGCTTCCCTACGAACTCTTGGGTAAAATTTCCAACCGCATCATCAACGAGGTCAAAGGCGTCAACCGCGTGGTGTACGACATCAGCTCCAAACCCCCCGGCACCATCGAGTGGGAATAGCGGCGAGCCGCCGCTGGCAAATTGCGGCACGCTAACGCGTGCCGCAAAAATGCTCATTCACCATTTAAAAACGAAATCATCAAAACCCCATTAACCGATCCCTCACTTATCCTCTGCTAAAAGCCTGCTTATCAACCCTTTTTTTAGAATGTATTGAATCAGTGCCCGCCTCCTTGGTAAACTTTTAAGTATGAACTTGTATCGTCTTGCCAGCTGGATGTTCATTGTGTCACTCGGTGCGCCCGCTATCGCCACTGCCTCATCGATGGTGATGATACCGGAAGGACCGTTCACTATGGGACAGGGCAACCAACCTCCCCACGGGCCGGAGCGACGCCTGTTTCTCAGGCCGTTTCTGATCAACCAGAGCGAGATCACCCATGAGGAATTCCAGGTGCAGTTTCCCGACCACCCATTCCGGAAAGGAGCGGGCCAGCATCCGGTAACAAAAGTGACCTGGCACCAAGCCAAAGAATATTGTGAAAAGATTGGGGGCCGACTGCCCACGGACCCGGAATGGGAAAAGGCGGCGCGGGGGAATCGAGGCTCCATCTATCCCTGGGGCGACCGAAAACCCAAAAAACGTCCGCATCCTTTTTACTCCGGCGTCGTCAAAAAAAATGTGGGGTCCAACAAACAGGATGTCTCCGCCTACGGCATTCACGACATGGCGGGGTCGGTCTGGGAATGGACCGCTGACGCCCAGGGACCACTGAAAATCGTTCGTGGCGGGTTATGGAACATTCACCTCGATTTCGAATACAGCAAGGCTTTCGAAAAAGCCACCATCCCTCCGGGAGAACGGCTCAACTTTCTGGGATTCCGATGCGTACGCTCGATGGATTAAACCGAAGATCATTTCTGATCCGCACATTCGCATTCTGTGTGGCTTTCGTACAGGGCTGGTGGAGCCGACCGGGTACCGCACGGGCCGAGCCGGATTATTTCACGGGCACCGACTTTGTCGGTAAAACCCGCGTCGGCAAATTCAAACAGTTCTATATCAATTACTGGAAACCTCTCAGACGAATTAAAGCGGAAGATTGGACTCTGGAGGTCGGCGGCCTGTGCGAGAATCCCCACACCTTCACGCTGGATCAACTCAAAAACCTGCCGCCGTTCACGCAATCCTCGCGACTGAAGTGCGTCGAGTGCTGGTCCGCCAAAGCGGAATGGGCCGGCTTCCATTTTTCCGAGTTGATGAAACTCTGCCCGCCGAAACCGGAAGCCACCGGCGTATTCTCGACTGGATCTTCGATGCCTTTGCCAGCGTTCCCTCTACCGCTTTTCATTTCATCGGCGGATATCAACTGGAGGACATCCTCCACGCCTATCCCGATTTAAGTTATTCCCTGAACCCCGATTGGAAAACTACTGGTAGCGCCCATTCGTTTTTCCTCGGCCCGCTCGATACAGAGAAAAATATTTACGTCTGTTATTCAGACGTTGTTTTTTCCAATGCCTTGGTGCATCGCGTGCGGGACGCCGAAGG
>JAUVMD010000337.1 GCA_030600405.1 Nitrospirota bacterium | reverse complement strand
GGCGCAGGTGAATGCCATGGTCGGACCGCAACAACCGGCGGCCTACAAGGTGGGGTTTATGGAAGGTTGCGACAGCGGGCGCCTTTCCGCAGGCGATAGTTCTTATCTCTTTAAAAAAGATACGAACCGCTTCAACACGGACGAAGTGTACAAGCAGGGATGGAGCGACGGTTTCAACCGGTGCACCTCCGAGGCCCCAGTGACTGCCGGTAATTATTATTACCCAAGCTATTACGGCTATTATTACCCCGGTACCTTTTACACGGGATTTTATTATCCCAGTTATTATTATGCCCCCGGTTACTCCATCTGGCTGGGGTACTATGGATACTCCCACCACAGCCACTATGGCCACCGCCATAATTATTATTACACTCCCTGGTACGGCGGGCACAAACACAAGGGCGGCCACAGTAGGCATTATTCAAGCAGAGGCGGACATAAAAGATACGGCGGAAACCATTATATTGGGAAACATCGTGGAGGAGGGCATAGGGGAGAGGGTAGAGGCCATTAAGACGAGGGTCAGTAAGTTCAGGCTTCGTTAAACAACAGACTGGTGATATCAAAAAAAGGCGTTCCCTTGACTAGGACGCTTTTTTTTATGGGCGGCGAATCGATTCCACACACACCCACTGATTAACAACAGAAGAGTGATGCCGGTGATGATGAGACCGGTTCCGAATCCTTCCTGCTCATAATAAAAAACCACACGGTGGTTGCCTTCACTCATTGGGAGGGTACGGAAAAAATGGTTGCCTCTCAGGACCGCAACTTCTTTTCCATCCACGGCGGCTTTCCAGCCAGGATAGTACGCATCGAGCAATATCAGGAACCCGCTCCCGTTTTGCCGCGTCTGAATTTCCACGCGATTCGGAAGGTACTTGATCCGCAACACTTCCCCCTGAAAATCGGGGGTGGTCTCAGTTGTCAGCGATTTACTGATCAAGACCCGCTCCCTTGGATTGAACTCGGAAGAAAAATAAGTTTCCGGAATGAGGCGCCGGTCCCCAACCTGTGCCGCCGGAACCAGGAACGCGCGGGGCAGGGCATCGATCCCTGAGACGAGGGCTGTGGGGTGGACCAGACTGCCGTCAGGCGCCGTTTGCCACTGGTCCGCAGTGATTACTTGTTTAACATTAAACCGCTCCAGGATTCTCAGCTGTTTCTGTAACGCGGCGCGGACAAAAATGTGGTTGTAAATGCCCTGATCCTTCGTTTCCGCCCCCAGGTTTCCAGCTACGGTTTGCAGGCCGTAAATCGTACCAATAGATTTGTCCAACAGGTTTTTCATGTCCTGGTAATCCAGCAGGGTGACGGTGAACTGTGATAGAGAGGAGGGGTGTTGGGGGCTTTTAAATAAATTGAATTGACTGAATATTCTAAAATTCATCTTATCCTGATCCTGAGCCAGGACCGCCGCCACTGGAGGAGCCTCGTCGAAGTATTTCCGGTCGGCAAAACTCATGAGACTCTGATTGTGAGTCATCAAGTCGATCAGAATGATTAAAAGAGCAATGCCTCCAAACGCCGGCGGGGCGATTCGCTTCCACAACAAGAGACCTCCGGAAAGACTGAAAAGAGCCAGGAGCAAAAGCGGATAAATGGATTTGGTTTCCGGATAAACTCCATACAGAACACCCCCCACGGCCAGAAGCGTCAGCAGTATCCAGAGGAATTTTTTAAACCGGGCGGGTTCCGCCGTTCCCGCCTTAAGCAGGAAGTCCACACCCGCCCCTGCCAGAGCCGTCAGACTGAAGGCTGAAATAAAAAAGAATTTCTCCGGGTAGCGGAATTTATGCAACAGGGGTGTCCAATCAAAGAAAAACGGATACAGTGGGTTGAATTTTCCCAGTGCAAAGAAAATTCCCACCCAGAAAGCGATCCACCAGAACCGGATCAGCCGGTCGAATTTAAGAAGACACAGCGCACCCGCCAGGCAAGAGGCCGGTACTATTCCCATATAAATACTGTTGAGAAATCCCGGTGACCCCTGGCTTGGTAAAAGTTGTGGTTGCGTGGCAGGAGTGGCGAACAACAGGTGCATCAAAGCGGAAGGGTCCATCGACCAGCGGGCGTGATGCACGTACTCCATGCCGAAGTCTCGGATCGATTCCCGTGCAAATAACCAGGTCGGCAGAAGTTGAAAGGCCGTGATCGCCAGCGCGCCCAACACCACCAGTCCCAAAAGAAAAACGTTTTCCAGAACCCGGGACGTTTCCCGCCGGATCACTAACGTATGGGAAAAAATCAGCAGGGTGGAAAGGATGCTGTACTCGGGACTGCCCGCCAGAGTTTGCAGAGAACAGGTTCCAATCGATAACAGAAAATACCGGGTGGATTTGTACCTGAGGAATTTTTCAAAGCAGAAAAAAAATAACGGAAACCAGGCGGCTGAATGGAAATGGTTGGAGAAGGTACTGATGGATAGAAAAAAACCTCCCAGAAGAGCGGTTAGGCTGGAACACAGTGCTGCCACAGGGGAAAATCCCCAAAACCGGGTCAGGATATATGTGCCGGCCACCAGAACTCCGTGATGGAATACCAGGTTCAGATTGAAGGCCAGAGTAAAATCGTCCAGAAAAAAAATCAGGCTGGG
>JAUVMD010000276.1 GCA_030600405.1 Nitrospirota bacterium | reverse complement strand
TGCCGAACGCCGTGTATTTGCCATCCAGAAAATGAGCATCCTTGACCACGATGAAGAATTGCGATCCCGCGCTATTCGGGTCCTGGGAGCGGGCCATGGACAGAATTCCCCGGTCATGCTTGGTATTGTTGAACTCGGCCTTGACGGCATAACCGGGTCCACCCATGCCGTGCATGGATCGATCCGGGTTTTTGGAATTAGGGTCTCCGCCCTGAATCATGAAACCGGGAATCACTCTATGAAAGAGAGTCCCATTGTAAAACCCCGTCTTAGCGAGGGTCTTGAAATTTTTGACGTGACCGGGAGCCTTCTCCGGAAAAAATTCCAATTCGATATTGCCGAACCTGGTTTCGATAACGGCAATGTCATCCGCCAGCGCGGAACCTGTTCCCCCTGCCAGCATCGCAACCCAAAGCAGAATAATGATCTTTCGCATGGAACCCCCGGAAAAATGATTTAAACTATTCAATAACCCCCACCGGTCTCAACATCGCTCAATATACAATGGAGGGTCTGCAACCGGACCATTGTAAAGGAATGGAAACTTTATTGTCAATTGACATGCAAAATCGCGGACCCCGCCTGCGCACCTGTTTTGTCGGATTCAGCTACCTGCTCGCAGCTTTAGGGATAGCCTGTCTGATTTTCGGAGCGGTTATTCCCTTGGCGGCCGGAATCCTGTTTTTGACGGCTCTGATGGTGTGTTTCACACTGGAAACGTATCAGAAAATTCCGATCTACCCTCCGGTCCGGTTTTCCATTTGGTTGACAGGTCTGGTTATTTTACCCCTGATTTATTTTATATGGAAGCTACCGATCCTGGATCTTACGGTCTGGTTTCTGATTTTTATCCTGCTCACCCGTTTTGTGTTCAAATCCGAACTCAATGATTACCTTTACGGTTATTTGATCTCAATCGTCTGCCTACTGATTGGGGCCCTATTCATTCAAGATATGGTTTTCGGCTTACTGTTCCTGTCATTTTATCTCGTGTTGTGCTGGTGTTTGATGTTCTACAACATGATGGTGGAGCGGGTGGGAACCCATTGCCCGCCATCGGGTTTTCGCCAAACGGGAGAACATGAAACCACCGGTTTTTCTTTGTTCGCCCTGTCCGCAACCATGATTCTGGCCAGTTTTTTATTGACCGCAGTTATTTTCGTCAGTTTTCCACGATTGGGGCTGGGATTTCTGGCGCTGGGTTCCGGAGGGGGGCCGGTCAGCGGGTTTTCCAACCGGGTGGAACTGGGAGAGGTGGGGCGCATCAAACAAAACGATAGTGTGGTCATGCGGGTGGAATTTCGTAAAAACGGCCAAGTCTACCGTCCTCCCTTCAAGGTCCTCTGGCGTGGCGTGAATCTGGATTACTACGACGGCAAAACCTGGTTCTCCACCATGCCGCCAGCTTGGCGGGCTTTAAATATTCGAGGGCATGGGGCACAATTGTTCACGGTTCCGGTACCCAGGAAAATGGTCGTCCAGGACATTTTTATGGAATCTTTCAATTCACCAGTGGTATTCACTTACGGAATACCCCTTGAAATTGAGGGAACCTTCAAGGAAATTCAAATGGACCAGGGGTATTCCCTGAAAACCCTGGACAAGCACACCGGACCCAGACGGTACACCATCATCGCTGATATTGGAAATCCCAAAACCAACTATCCTCATCCGATTCACTTCAATTTACGCAATTTCTATCCCAACCGGTTTCTGCAATTACCGAAGACCAGCCCCAGGACCGTCAAACTGGCCCGGGATTTGGTGGATGAAGCTGACCGCGAAGCCGTCAAGGCACGCAAGATTCTTAAATATTTGAAGAACCATTATGGATATTCCCTGGATATGGAGCGGAAAACACATGAATCGGCGTTGGATGAATTTTTATTCGTGCGGAAGGAAGGCCACTGCGAGTATTTTGCCTCGGCCATGGCGGTGCTCTTGCGGCTGAACGGGATACCGTCGCGGATCATCAATGGTTTTGCCGGAACGGAATGGAACGACCTGGGGCAATACATGGTGGTCCGCCAGACCCATGCCCACTCCTGGGTAGAGGCGTATATTCCGAGCCTGGGCTGGCAGGTCTACGATCCCACGCCTCCTGATCCCGCGGCCGTCTCCCCTTCGCCCAATATGCTGGCGCTCAGGCTCGATCTCATGCGTCTTTACTGGCAGAGGTATGTCATTCGATATTCCACGCAGGACCAGATGCAACTAGTGGATTATTTCGGCCGGGAAACTCAGGATTTTAATGACCGGTGGAAAAATTGGAAGACTCCCAGTTTCAAGGAAATGCTGAACACCCTCCAAAACCACCCTTGGGTGCTACTTTTGATTGCGGCAGGATTTCTAGGGTGGCGATTTGGATCCAAAAAATACCAGTGGCAGGGAACCCCGTGGGCATCCCGATTGCCCTTTGCTGTTAAAATGTACCGTCAAATGCTCAAGCGCCTGGAGTCCCAGGGAATCTTCAAACCCGATAACGCAACACACCTTGAGTTTCTAAATACACTGACCGGGCTGCCTCCGGAAAAGCGGCAAGCCGTGGAGTCAATCACACGGTTCTACGAACGGAACCGCTTCGGCAACCTTCCCTTCTCGTCCGGTGAGCAACACCACATCCAATCCTTGATCCGGCACATTTAATTTATTTTCCAGCGCCTGTAAAAACTTTGTCAGAAGTCGGCTGGCTGTGCGACCTTTCATTGACAACCTAAGGGCGGAAATATATATTCGCACACTTGAATACGTCGTTTATCAATAGGAAGAAACCCATGCCCCGCCTGCCGGCTTTTTTAATCCATCTTGGACTTTTCTTGACCCTTACCTCAAACGTTTATGCCGAGGGCAGTGGTATCTATGTCGGAGGCATTGTCGGCGCCTCCGTTCGGCCGGACACCGTGCTCTCGAGTCCGAGCCTGGGATCCGAGACGATGGAATTTGATGCGGGATTCACGTTCGGGGGATTTGTCGGCTATGATTTCGGAAACGACTTCCGGCTGGAAACCGAGATTTCCTACCGCGAGAATGAGATCCGTACCAGTGGGGGGGAGGACCCCCAGGCCGGAACTTCTTCCATAATGCTCAACGGATATTACGATTTACCCCTTACAAAACCC
>JAUVMD010000178.1 GCA_030600405.1 Nitrospirota bacterium | reverse complement strand
GCGCTGTTGACCGAACGATTGAATTATTTGAATGATCATTTCAAAACCCACGGCAAGGATCACCATTCCCGCCACGGCTTAATTCGTATGGTTAACAGAAGGCGGAAACTTCTGGACTACCTCAAAAGAGAGGATGCCCAACGGTATCAGACTATCATCAAAGAATTGGGCATCCGTCGATAAATTAGAATCCTGACCACAGGATCAAGAAAATTGGAGAACGTTTAATGCAACAACATAAAGTAGAGATAGATCTCGACGGGAAAATCCTTTCGCTCGAGTCAGGCTGGTTGGCCAAACAGGCCAACGGATGTGTCGTCGTCCGATATGGCGATACCATGGTGCTGGTTTCAGCAACTATGGCTAAAAGTGCACGAGAAGGAATCGATTTCTTCCCCCTCACCGTAGATTATCGTGAAAAAACTTATGCCGCGGGACGCATTCCCGGCGGCTATCTCAAACGGGAAGCCCGGCCCGGCGATCTGGAAACTTTGACCTGCCGGTTGATTGACCGGCCTATCCGGCCGATGTTTCCCAATGATTTCCGAAACGAAACACAGATCGTATGTTTCGTCGTTTCTCACGATCAGGAAAATTCCCCTGACGTAAACGCCATCTCCGGCGCTTCCGCAGCACTCCTGGTATCCGATATTCCCTTCGAAAATCCGGTTGCCGGGGTACGCGTGGGAAGAAAAGAGGAGGCTTTCATCATCAACCCGACCTATGAAGAGACCCAGGCCAGCGACCTCAGCCTGATCATGGCCGGCACTGCCGATGCCATCGTCATGGTCGAAGCCGGAGCCAACGAGCTCAGCGAGGAAGTCATGATGAACGCGCTGGAGTTCGGACACGGTTACATCAAAAAAATCGTGGAAGGCCAAATCAAACTCCGGGAAATGATGGGCAAGGAAAAAACTGTGATCGAAACGCAGGAAACCGACCAGGATCTGACTCAGAGGGTAACCGAAGTGATCCGGCCCGGCCTGGCCGATGCCATGCGCATCGCCGGCAAACAGGAGCGGAGCGATGCGATTGCCGCAGTTAAAGAGACCATGACCGGCCAGTTCAACCCCGATGCCGATGAGGATACGAAAGGGACGTTGGGCGGAATATTTCATGATGTTGAAAAGGAAGCCATGCGCAGTATGATCCTGGACGAAAAAAAACGGATCGACGGGCGTAACCTCGATGAAGTCCGCAGTATCACCTGCCAGGTCGGCTACCTGCCCCGCGTTCACGGGTCCTCCATCTTCACCCGCGGCGAAACCCAGGCACTGGTCACCACCACGCTGGGAACCAAGACAGACGAACAGCGGATGGATAACCTGGAGTTTAAAGGCACGAAATCGTTTCTACTTCATTACAATTTCCCGGCCTTTTGTACCGGGGAAGTGAAATTCCTGTCGGGACCGGGCCGGAGGGAAATTGGCCACGGTATGCTGGCCGAACGCGCCCTCATCCCGATGCTCCCTGACAAGGAAACGTTTCCTTATACTATCCGAATCGTGTCCGACATTCTGGAATCGAACGGCTCTTCCTCCATGGCTTCTGTATGCGGCGGTTCACTGTCGCTGATGGACGCCGGCGTCCCCATCAAAGCCCCGGTTGCGGGGATTGCCATGGGATTGATCAAGGAGGATGACCGGGTGGCTATCCTGTCTGACATCCTGGGAACGGAAGATCACCTGGGAGATATGGATTTTAAAGTAGCCGGTACCCGCAACGGCATCACCGCCCTGCAGATGGACATTAAAATCAAGGGGCTGACCCATGAGGTGATGGAAACCGCGCTGGCGCAGGCCAAGGAAGGCAGACTGCATATTCTGGATGAAATGGCCAAGGCGCTGGATACTTCGCGTACCGAGATGTCCAAATACGCCCCACGCATCATCACCATCAAGGTACCGGTCGACAAGATTCGCGACGTCATCGGACCCGGCGGCAAAGTGATTCGAGACATCATCGACCGCACCGGCGTCAACATCGACATCAACGACGACGGAACGGTCAATATCGCCTCGCACGACGAGGAAGCGTCCACCAAGGCCATCCAGATCATTCAGGATCTGGTGCAGGATGTTGAAGTTGGGAAAGTTTATATGGGTAAGGTCAAGAAAATTATGGATTTCGGGGCCTTTGTCGAGATTTTACCGGGCACCGACGGCCTCGTCCACATCTCTCAAATCTGCGACCGCCGCATTCAGAAAGTGCGCGACGAGATTCAGGAAGGTGACGAGATCATGGTCAAGGTGATCGACGTGGACCGCAACGGCAAAGTCAAGCTCAGCCGCAAAGAGGCGATGCGCGACGAGGCCGCGGCCGCCACGACTTAAATACCGAGTTTCAACAGCGGGTGCGCCGGAACTTTCCGGCCATCCGCTTTTTTTTGACCTTAGAAATCGAGGTCCCAGCCTTTAAGGTTTTCCAGAGCCTGGAAATGGGTGAGGTCGAAATGGATGGGGGTTACGGAGATGTATCGCTCCGCCACCATTTCGCAGTCGGTGCCTTTTTCCACCTCGTCGAACTTCATCTCCCCCGCCAGCCAGTAATAAGTCTCGTTACGCGGATTCACCCGCTTGTCGAAGGTTTCAATGACACGCGATTTGCCCTGACGCGTCACCACCGCACCTTTGATTTGATCTCTGGGAACGGCGGGTACGTTGACGTTCAAAGACACTCCTTCGGGTAACCCTTTATCGATGACCGTTAGATACAGCTTTTTGACAAAGTCCACTGCGGGAGAAAAATCCTGAAACTCAAACGAATTGAGAGACACTGCGATGGCAGGTAAACCCATAATAGCCGCTTCCGTCGCCGCCGATACGGTGCCTGAATAAATGGCGCAAGTGCCCAGATTACCCCCTTGATTGACTCCGGAGACCACCAGTTCGGGAGAACGGTCGAGTAGTTCGGTAACGGCGATTTTAACGCAATCGGCGGGTGTACCGTTGACAACATACCCGATCAACTCGCCGTCTTCCTCCACTTTTCGGACTTTCAATGGATTGGACAGTGTGATGGCATGCCCAACAGCACTCTGTTCGGATTCGGGAGCCACCACGAGGACATCAGCCACCTCGGCCAGACCTTTGCGAAGGGCCTGGATTCCTTTAGCGTAAAAACCGTCGTCATTAGTGATAAGAATCATAAGAAAAAAAGGCGGAGACCCGGAGAGTCTCCGCCTAGCGGCGAACCGCCGCGACTCCTGTCCGGAGGGGTGCGGATTAATAATTAATTGTGACTACTGAAATATGCTTGAGATTCCTTCGGCCCCGGCTTCATGGCGTCTTCGCCTTTCTTCCAGTTGGCCGGGCAGACTTCCCCGTTTTGTTCATGGTGCTGAAGCGCGTCCACCATACGGACTGCTTCATCGATATTGCGTCCCAGCGGCAGGTTGTTGACCAACGAGTGTTGGACGATACCGTCCTTATCGATCAAGAACAGACCCCGGAAAGCGATTCCGCCTTCCGCCAGCACACCGTAATCGGTGCTGATGGTTTTATCCAGATCGGCTACTAGAGCATAATCGATCTGGCCCAACCCGCCCACTTTGCGATCCGTGTTCCGCCAAGCCAGATGGGAAAAGTGACTGTCGACAGAAACACCAAGCACTTCCGTGTTGCGTTTTTTGAAATCATCAATTTGAGTGCTGAACGCGATAATCTCCGTCGGGCAGACAAATGTAAAATCCAATGGATAAAAGAACAGAATGACGTATTTTCCTTTATAGTCGGACAGCTGGATTTCCTTGAAGCTTCCGTCCGGCATCACAGCCTGCGCCTTGAAGTTAGGGGCAGATTTCGCAACTAATGTCGCCATATTTTCAACTCCTCTAAGGTGATCAATGTTTCAAATGAAAATGAAGGGGTACAATTTAGCACAAACCCTCCAGTACGTTCAAATCCTTGTTTCAGGTGGAAAGTCTTAGCATCGAGGTCACTGATATTGGCACCCCTGGGCTTTTAAGGCTCAACTGGGAAATATCGATGAGTTTCTTGACAGCTCACCGGGGGACACATAAAATGTTAATTAAAGGTATTTTGATTAACGGAACCAGACATCGCCTCATTAGATGTCCGATCCCAGCCAGGGTTGCAAAAAAATGGAATCTCGTGCCATCCAAAGAAGACTCAAAATTGCACTGATACTGGTTTTTTTCGTCATGTGCGTGGAAGTCGCTGGCGGAATCATGGCTCACAGCCTGGCCCTGTTGAGCGACGCCGCTCATATGTTGACGGATGCGTTCGCTCTCAGCCTGAGCCTGATGGCCCTCACCATTGCCGCCCAACCTTCGACCCGCACCAAAACTTTCGGATATCACCGGGTAGAGATTCTCGCCGCACTGGCCAATGGGGTTCTGTTGCTCCTGATGGCCCTGGGAATCCT
>JAUVMD010000328.1 GCA_030600405.1 Nitrospirota bacterium | reverse complement strand
GTGCTCGATCAGTTGCATGGCCGCGTCATAATTCTTTTGCTCGACCAGTTCATAAAATTTCAAATAAGCGGGATTTTTGCGGTCTTCCTTGGCCTGATGCGTGTCCCACAGGGTGATATCCATACCCGGAAACCGCGCTTCCGCCGGTTGGGAGAACATCATGATACCCACTGCCACCCCTACACCCAAAACTAAAAAATTCCAATCGCGTCGCTTCAAAGTAAACTCCTTTTCTGTTCAGGGGGCGTCAAGGTTTGACCACCCGCATAGGCCGCACCGCTTTCCGGGCTTTCGATTTTTTAGGCGCCGAAAATATTTTTCCGTTATTGAATTCAATTCCAAAAGCATTGAAATGTCCATTGGCCTCCAGGGCCCACCAGGCTCCCGAACCCTCCTTCGCAAAAATCGGGTCGATATGAATTTTCATTTCACGTCCGACCTGCTGGCTGTTGGTCTTGTGAGGCTCGTGGAGGGTTTTTAAATCCTTGAGGGTCGGCATTTGCCAGTCATAATAATTGGCGAATCCCTTTTCGTTGGCTTTTTTGATGAAATCGAAAGATTCCATCCAGGTGATCCAATGACCGGTTTGCTGGTAGGATTCTTGTTTCATCCACATCAAACCGGTTTTCGTGTCAGTGATGGTCCCATCTTCGTTGTCGATGAATCGGTCGTCATCTGACCGGATGCTTTGCATCGGGAAGAATGGATCAGCCGGAGAGGGCGAGGCCCAGGCCAGCGTCCCTATCAATATCGAGCAAACCACCAAAAGTTTTTTTATAGGAACGGTCGATGCTGTCATTTATGAACTCAACTTTTCCTTTAATAATTTATTGACTAGAGCCGGGTTGGCCTGTCCTTTGCTGGCTTGCATCACCTGTCCGACAAAAAAGCCAATCAGTTTGTCCTTGCCATTTTTATAATCCGCCGCCTGGCCGGGGTTGGCGGCGATAACGTCCTCCACCATTTTCAATAAGGCGGATTCGTCCGTGATCTGCATCAGGCCTTTTGCCTTGACGATCTCTGCGGGCGGTTTGCCGGTCTGGTACATGTCCTCGAATACCGTCTTGGCCATTTTACCGCTGATCGTTCCGTCGTCAATCAACTTCAGGAGATCGGCCAATCGTTCCGGGGTGACCGGGCAATCGTCGATCTCTTTGTCGTCGTTTTTCAATTCCCTCAGCAGGTCGCCCATGATCCAGTTGCTGATAATTTTGGGTTTGTCGAACAGCTTCACGCAGGTTTCGAAATAATCGGCCAGGGCTTTCGAGGTGGTCAGTACGCCCGCGTCGTATTCGGGGATTCCGTAATCACTGACAAATCGTTCCCGTTTCTGTTCCGGCATTTCGGGTAGCGATTGTTGAATCGCTTCGATCCAGGCCTCGTCGCACACGGTGGGCACCAGGTCGGGCTCCGGGAAATACCGGTAGTCGTGCGCCTCTTCCTTGGAGCGCATGGGAAAGGTAACTCCCTTGGCAGAATCGTACAAACGGGTTTCCTGCACCACGGCGTCGCCCTGGTCGAGGATTTTAGCCTGCCGCTCGATTTCATACTCCAGCGCTTTTTGCACGAACTTGAAGGAATTGATGTTTTTAAGCTCGGTCCGGGTACCCAACTCCGCCTGACCGACAGGGCGCAGGGACACGTTGGCGTCGCACCGCAGACTGCCTTCTTCCATGTTGACGTCGCTGACCTCGGCGTAGTCGAGAATGGCTTTGAGCTGGGTGAGGTATTCCCGCGCTTCCGCCGGGGACCGCAAATCCGGCTCGCTGACGATTTCGATGAGAGGCACGCCGGTGCGGTTGTAATCGACGTAACTCTTGCCGGGCCGCCCCAGGTTTTCCCCGTGAATGGATTTGCCGGCGTCTTCTTCCAGATGGATGCGGGTCAAACCGATCTTTTTGGGGGAGCCCTTGGTTTGAATGTTGATGTAGCCGTTGAGCCCGATGGGGAGCTCAAACTGAGTGATTTGGTAACCCTTCGGCAGGTCGGGATAAAAATAATTTTTGCGGGCGAACCGGCTCATCGGCTGGACCTTGCAATGGGTTGCAAGACACGCCTTGATGGCGTACTCCACCACCTTTTTGTTCAGCACCGGCAGAACCCCCGGCATGCCGAGGCAGATCGGGCAGGTGTTGGCGTTGGGCGGTTTCCCGAATTCCGTGGAGCAGGAGCAGAAAATCTTGGACTGGGTTTTCAACTGGGCATGCACCTCCAGCCCAATAACCACTTCATATTTCATAGCATTTCACTCAAAAAGACAACAGCCCATTTGCGGGCCGTCAGGGTATCTCAGGATTCTAAACGTCGAGCGGGGACCAGTCAATACCGCGTTTGCAGGGCCGTATAGCCGCCGGCGAAGCGCCGGAGCTAAATTTTCACGACTCAATACCCTTCTCTCCTCACGGGGATCACCTACAGGGTGACGGGCAGGAGTGCTTATCTCTTAAGATTTTTCAGGGGAACCGCTGGCAGGCAATTATTATCACTGTTCAATCTTATGAAATATTTTAAATTTAATCCAATTCCTTTATCATTTCAAATATAATGACCCAGAAAAATTTTTCCGATTACTTGAGGATAATCACACCTTATGATTCAAACAAAACTTTTTAAAACACATCGTTTACCTGCCTGGATTGTTATTTCCTTTTTCTTTTTTATGGGAATTTTCCAGTCAGCGTG
>JAUVMD010000345.1 GCA_030600405.1 Nitrospirota bacterium | reverse complement strand
GCTTGATAATGGTGCCTTTCAGCGACACTCCTCCAAAAATACCCTTACTGCGGGAATACGAATACATGTCGCCCTGCAATAAAATATCGATACCCGCCTCAGCGTAGCGGCCCACCGGACCTGCGGTTACGGCTATATCTCCACCCAGGGTGAAGTTGTTGTTCAGAAGGCTTTTGATTCCCTTCTCGGTCATGACGATTAAAATCAGGTCCACCGCCTGAACTCCGATTTGAAAACCAAAACTGCCGCCCAGAGTGGTAATGAACGACGGCGGTCCCCAATGACCGGTTTTGGAATCCCTAACCGTTGCGACTCCCTTGCCGTACCGGGCACCGACCAAGAATCCCCCTTTAATCATGCCGGGAAATATGATGACCGCTTGCGCTCTGGACATGAGATCGGAAGGAATCTCCAAATCCGGCGTGCTCATGATTTCTTCCACCACGATCCTGGCGTCCTTCAACAATTCCTGTTGGGAGGTTTCATCGGCGGCATGGGCGTTGGCAGTCAAAAGGAACGCCAATGCCAGAAAGGATGAGAGGATTTTCATGGGTGCGACTCCTTCGAATGAAAAGGTTTTGGGGGCGGATGTTAACTTATTGATAATATGACATTTATTTGACTGAAGACCACTGCAATAATCTTACAATTTTGAAAAAGCAAATTCAATCGATAAATCTCTTTTTTGTTAGCCTAACTTCAATAACTTCAATAAGTTAAATAGGGACCTCGGGGCCCTTAACTGAAAAAACCCTGCAAAAAGCCTGTTTCACGGAGTCGGCAAAAGCTTAGCGACTCCCATTTCAAAGAACACTCTTTATAAAAAATAATTTTTCATCCAGATGGTCCGCGAGTTAAATATACCTTTACGCATTCCTTATTCCCACATACCATGCGAGAGTATGAATGTCGCCGAAATCAAAAATTATTTCGAAAGCGGGGGAGTGCTGTCGCAAAAACTGAGCTCTTTTGAGTTCCGTCCCCAACAACTGGAAATGGCCCGTGAAGTGGCTGCATCTCTTGAGGAGGGTCATCACCTGATGGTCGAAGCCGGGACCGGAACCGGGAAAAGCCTGGCCTATCTTATCCCGGCAGTCCTGTGGGCTCTGGAAAACGGGACCCGCGTTATCGTTTCGACCTACACTAAAACCCTCCAGGAACAAATTGTGAATCAGGATATTCCCTTTGTGCGCGATGTGCTGGGGTTACCGTTCAAATACTCACTGTGTCTGGGAAGCGAAAACTACCTGTCCTTGCGACGGATGAAGCGGGCCAGCCAGACCCGCCTGTTCGGCAATGTGGAGGAAGACGAACAACTGAACGAAATATTCCATTGGGCCGGACGCACGCAAACGGGTTTCCGCAACGATCTTCCGTTCGAGCCCTCGCCTTCCGTCTGGGAGGAAGTCGGGCGGCAGAAAGATTTGTGCATGGGCAAACATTGCGAAACTTTCAACTCGTGTTTCTATTTTAAAGAGCGGCGCAAATGGTTCGGAGCGCATCTCCTGATCGTCAACCATCACCTGTTCTTTGCCAATGTGGCGAACAGCGGCGCGGTGCTTCCCCGTTACGATGCGGTCATTTTCGATGAAGCGCAGAATCTGGAAGAAGCCGCCACCTCGTTTCTGGGACTGGAAATTTCGAACTCCGGCTTGTTCTATTTTCTCGATCGTCTCTACAACGCCAAAACGAAACGCGGTACGCTGGCCCGACTGCGTGAGGACTTGACCGTGGAAATCCGGCAAAAGATAAGCAAGGTTCGGATCGCCGTGGAAGGATTTTTTACAAACCTGTTCGACGAATTCGGGCGAAAGGAGCGCACCCTGCGCTTTTACAATCCGCCCACTTTGAACAATACGCTGTTCATTCCTTTACAGGATTTGCACGAAGCGTTGAAATCTCTCGAATACCGCGTAACATCGGAAGAGGAACAACTGGAGGTCTCTGCCGCCGCCAATCGGGTGTTTGAATACAATAATACAATCTCCGCTTTGCTTAATCAGAACATGAAAGAGTACGTCTACTGGCTGGAAGTAACTCCTAAAAAACGGTTTACACGCGCCACCCTGCGTGGGATGCCCATCAACATCGATGAAGAACTGCGCGAACAGGTATTCTCCAAAATCGACCGGGCGGTTTTGACCTCCGCTACCTTAACTACCAACCGCAATTTCGAGCATATTAAAGAGCGGATCGGGTGTACCCCCAAGGAAGAGACCCGCCTTGATTCGCCTTTCGATTACGCCAGACAAGCTCTGTTGTACCTCCCAAGGGATATGCCGGAGCCGGGAGAGGATGTTGCCAAATACGCCGCAGCACTTGCCAACCGGACTCTAGAGCTGATTAAAGCTACCGGTGGAAAAACATTCGTTCTGTTCACCAGCTACGACATTCTCAATCGCGTGCACCAGATTCTTGATCCCAAGCTCCACCCATATCAAATATTAAAACAGGGGGATCTGGCACCCAGCCGGATGATCCAGCGTTTCAAAGAAAAACCTTCGGTCATTTTCGGAACCAGTTCGTTCTGGCAAGGGGTGGATATTCCTGGTGACGCACT
>JAUVMD010000101.1 GCA_030600405.1 Nitrospirota bacterium | reverse complement strand
GGGTCCAGCGTCACGCTGGCACTCCTTGAAAGAGAGGGAGATATTGTTGCTCCAGTGCCAAATAAAAAAGGCGCTTATCGCTCCCTTGGAACAGGAGCCGTAAACGCCTTTCAGAAATATAATCCGCTTTTGAATTAAAACATAAAACGCGCGCCAAAAAGAAATGCGTGAGTATTGGGCGCATCTGAATCAGCAATTCCAAGAAAACGGTATTCAGCGGTCAAGATCGTGGACGGACTGACGTTAAACCCCAGTCCCGCCATAAACTGATAAGCAAAATCCGTCTCGCTGGACGAACCAAAACCCGCTACGGTTAATTCGCTATCCGCAAATCCCAATCCTAGCCCGAGATAAGGGGCTAACGAAGAGTTCCTAATTTCATGATCATAATATCCGTTGGCCATAAAAGTTAAGGCTGAGAGATCGGCACTAATAGACGAGGGGATTCCGTTCACTTCATCGATATCGACACTACTGTAACGGATTTCGCCTTCGGCCCGGAACTGCCCGAAGTCATACCCCAGCGCACCCCCCACGTTGAATCCGGGATCGAAACTGATATTTATACCTGGAAAATCCAGATCATTTGTAATGCTTACTCCCGCACTGCCGGAAAAATACATTTTGCCATTCGCCGCCTGTGCCGAAGTGGCCATAAACACAGCTGCAACAATCATGGTCATCAAAAAACGCTTCATTACTCTCTCCTCTGAAATGTGACCCCCCGTTAAAAATAGGTATATAACCTCACAAAAACAGGCCTCCCAAACTTATGATTTACATATAGTGTAAAGCTGATTGAAATAATTTCAATACCCTTATTAGGGTGATACCTGGCTGACGCTGGCCACTCCGCGAGGTCCGATTGTGGACGGGGTGAAATTGGGTCCAGCGTGACGCTGGCCCTCCTTGAAAAGGAGGGGAATAAGTACCGGCAGGCTCGGCAGCTTGCAGAACGGACCAACCTTTGATAGCTTTGAGTCCTTCAACTCCAATTAAAGGTGGAACCATGCTGACGGATGAAGAAGCGTTTGAACGATACGGCGACGAGCCTCTCCATTTCTCGCATTACTACAACTTCGTGTTCATCTACAAGAGTAAGGAGTTGGACAACGGCGACCGCATCTATCTGCAACTGGGCGGGACCATGGAAAAGGTGTCGGCGATGTCCGTCGACGTCGAAGAGCACCTCACCCTGAACGAGAACGCCGACCGCGAATTCGCCTATATCAAAAACGACGCCAACCAGGTCATCTGGAAACACGGCGAAAAAAAGTAAGATGAAAGGATTGCCCTCCCTTCCATAAAAGGGGTATATTGAAAAACCATGAAAAATTACGATGTCATAGTTATAGGTGCGGGGCACGCGGGATGTGAGGCGGCGCTGGCGTCGGCGCGGATGGGATGCGCCACGCTTCTGCTGACGCTCGATCTGGACAAGATCGCCCTGATGCCGTGCAATCCGGCCATCGGCGGGGTCGCCAAGGGCCACATGGTCTACGAAATCGACGCCCTCGGCGGGCAAATGGCGCGCGTCATCGACCAAACCGGTATCCAGTTCCGCATGCTCAACGCGTCCAAGGGACCCGCCGTGCAGGGCAACCGCGCGCAGGCGGACAAGCATCAATACAAAACTGAAATGCGCAGCGTGCTGGAAGCGCAAGGCAACCTCGCCATCGCCAAAGAAGAAGCGGAAGAACTCCTCGTCGAAGGCGGGGTGATCCGCGGACTCCGCACCGCTCAGGGTAACGAGTACGCGGCGGGCGCGGTGGTCATCACCACCGGCACCTTTCTGCGCGGCCTCGTGCACGTCGGCATGAACAGCCACCCCGCCGGACGTGTCGGCGAAAAACCGTCGAATCAACTCTCCGAATCGTTTCTGGCCTGCGGCTTCGAAGTGGCGCGTCTCAAGACTGGCACGCCGCCCCGTTTACTGCGCGACACCATCGACTTTTCGAAATGCACGATTCAGGACGGTGACGCGCACCCGAAACCGTTTTCGTTCCAGACCGAGTCGGTCGACCAGCGTCCCAAGGTGCCGTGTCATCTGACCTACACCAACGAGAAAACGGCTGAGATCATCAAGAACAACATGCACCTGTCGCCGCTCTACAGCGGCAAGATTGAAGGCGTAGGACCGCGCTACTGTCCGTCGATCGAGGACAAGGTAGTGAAGTTCCCCGACAAGAACACGCACCACGTCTTCCTCGAGCCGGAAGGACTGGACACCGACTGGATTTATCCCAACGGCATCTCCACCAGTTTGGCGGAGGAGGTGCAGATTCAGGTGGTGCGCTCGATCCCCGGACTGGAAAACGCCGAGATCGTGCGACCCGGTTACGCGGTGGAGTACGACTTCATCCCGCCGACGCAATTGAAAGCGACGCTGGAGACCAAGCGCGTGCGCGGCTTGTTTCACGCCGGACAACTTAACGGTACCTCCGGTTATGAAGAAGCTGCGGCGCAGGGATTGATCGCCGGCATCAACGCCGCTCTGCAGGTGCAGAAGCGCGATCCGTTCGTGCTGACGCGCATGGACGCGTACATCGGCGTGTTGATCGACGACCTCGTCACCCAGGGCACCAAGGAACCGTACCGCATGTTCACCTCGCGCGCCGAGTATCGTTTGTTACTCAGGCAGGACAATGCCGACTTGCGACTCATGGGTAAGGGCTACGAACTGGAATTGATCCCGAAAGAGATTTACCAGGCATCACTCGACAAACATAAAGCAGTGGAAACGGAAGTCGAACGCCTCAATAGCACGAGCGTGGTGCCCAACAAACCGACCCTCGCGCAGTTATCGCAGATCGGCATCACCGACCTCAAAGGCCCGACCACTTTGGGCGGTCTTCTGCGGCGTCCGGAAATCAATTACGGTCAACTGATCGACGTGTTTAACGGGGCATCGGTGCCGAAAACAGTTGCAGAGCTGGTAGAGATTCAGGTGAAGTACGAAACGTTTATCGACCGGCAGAACCAGATGGTCGCCAAACAGAAAAAGCTGGAGAACTACTTCATCCCGCAGGACATGGATTACCGGGGCGTTTCCGGCCTGTCCAACGAGGAAGTGCAGAAGCTGGAGGAAATCCGCCCGGCGACGCTGGGTCAAGCCCTGCGCATTTCCGGCGTGACCCCGGCGGCAGTCGGCATTCTCATGCTTCTGCTCGAAAGGCGCCCAGCAGCCCCCGCGGCTTAACCTCCCCATGCACACCGATTCCGTGCAGTGGATCCTCGAAGTCGACAAGCGCGACATTGCGTATATCGTCGGATTGTTCGATGCCTATGACGATTTCGCCGTAGTGCGCACGCTCGACCCAGCGCGCGGTCATATCGAACTGATGATGTCACCCGACTACGTCGACGAAGTGGCGAAACTGGTTGATCGCCTTTCAGATGAAATCCCTCTGCGCATTTTAAAAAATTAAAACTCCATGACAGAGTACAACGGCAGGTCTTTGAGTTTGTCGCGGCCGTTGAGAAAAGTGAGTTCGATGATGAACGCGGCTTCGACGATTTCCGCCTTAAAATTTTCGCGGATCAGATCGACCGTTGCCGCCATGGTGCCGCCGGTGGCGAGCACGTCGTCGATCACCACCACGCGCCCCCCTTCCTTCAATGCGTCCTGATGAATCTCAACGGTGTCGGTGCCATATTCCAGGTCGTAGGTCTGCTGGAAGGTTTTGTATGGAAGCTTGCCGGGTTTGCGCACCATGACGCATCCCGCGCCCAGCGCATAGGCAAGGGTCGCGGCGAAGATGAACCCGCGCGCCTCGATGCCCACCACGTGATCGATCTTCTTCCCGGTGTACCGTTCCTTGAGGTGATCCACCACAGTGGTGAACTGCACGGGATCGCCCAACAGCGGTGCGATGTCCTTGAAGATGATGCCTTTCTTGGGAAAGTCAGGGATGTCCCGGATGATCTGCTTCAGCGCTTCCATTGCATTCCTTTCGGGTGATCCAAATTTTGCCAACGGTTGTCTAACGGGAGTCTAACTTAAAGGTTGAAGAATATCATTTTTTGATATACAGGAGGGGATTTTTGGCATGCGTGTCGTTGCGCACTTCGAAATGCACGTGCGGTCCGCTGGCCCGTCCGGTTTTGCCGACGCGCGCAATCATCTGACCGCGCTTCACCTTGCTTCCCTCTTTAACGAGGTTGCGCGAGTTGTGCGCGTACACGGTGGTGAGGTGGCCGGAATGTTTTATGATGACCATCAAGCCGTATCCCGTAGGCCCCCACCCACTGAACTTGACGGTACCGCCCTCGGCGGCGCGGATGGGGGTTCCCCGGCGCGCGCCGATGTCGATGCCATGATGATTTTTGCCGTTACGCGTGCCGAACCGCGACGTCAGCACACCGCCCCGCACCGGCCACATCAGTCTTTTCTTCGCAGCGGCCGTTTTCCCTTTGGCTATGGATTTCTTTTTTTGTGGAACGGGAAATTTAGAAACGCCGGGCACCGTCGGCGCAACGTACACGATCCGGTCCGCGTCGGGAATCCAGAGATGGTGCCCCACATCCAATTCCGACGGGTCCTGGATCCCGTTGCTCTGTTGCAACTCTTCGACGCTCACTCCATACGCTTTGGCGATAGCGTACAAAGTCTGCCCCTTTTGGACGGGGTGATAGATGCCATCGGATTTTTGCTGATAATCATCAAACGCTTCATAGTAAGGCGTGCCACCACAATTGGAGAGGGTTAAACCCAGCACCAGACACAGGGAAAAGCGAACCAGAAGCTGTTGGAGGGAGATCATGGCGGAACGACATTAAGTTATTGTTAATAAATAGCTTATGATAAAGAAAAGCCATCTGTCAAGGCGATTCCCGGCTTTACAAGGTCCGAAACATCCTGTATAAACCGGGCTTAATGTGAAGCGGTTTGATTGCAACCGCTTGCGGCCTCCCTTGACTGGGAGGGGAGGTTTGCTGAAAGATTACTGCAAGAAAAACTTCTTGAGCGCAAGCGGAGTACCTCCGCAGGCAATTTTAAAATTATCCCCGGCGATTCGCCGGGCGTCACGCTGGCTGGACCGGCCCAACATCATCCTAACCCGAGAATTCATGTGACTCGCCTGATCCTGATTGGTTTCATTGCCTCGGCGGTACTCGGCGCCTTTACAGGATGCGGACCCAACGCTAGGGATCCCCAACCGTTCGGTATTCCCACTGCCTACAAGGTCGGTAAAAAACCCGCCACGCTGGTCGCCCACGACATGAACAACGATGAGTTTCCGGACCTCCTGGTCCTGAACACGGACGACCACACGCTCATGTTCTTCGAGGGTAACGGCGACGGGTCGTTCAAGAAACCCTTCGTGATGAAGACCGGTAGAGAACCGGTGGCGCTGGCAGTGGCGGATTTCAACGGCGACCGCATTCCCGATACCGCTGTGTGCAATTACGGCGACGGTAACTTCTCCGTCATCCTCGGACAAAAAGACGGCGTGTTCAAAATACTCGATCCGGTGAAAACCGGCAAGCTGCCGATCGCCATCACTACCGGCGATTTCAACAACGACCGCAAGGCAGACCTGGCGGTGACGTTGCGGTTTGACAAGCTGATTATTTTTCTCGGCAACGGCGACGGCACCTTCAAACATGCGGAAGCCTATATAGCACCCGGCACGCCAGCGCGACTGGTTGCGGGAGATTACAACGGCGACAAAAATCAGGATCTCGCTATCGCCTTCAATTCGATGAAGATCAATTTCATCCGCGTCTACAGCGGCAACGGCGACGGAACCTTCCAGGTTCCCAAAAAAGTCTTCGGCGGCAAGCAG
>JAUVMD010000299.1 GCA_030600405.1 Nitrospirota bacterium | reverse complement strand
GGTACGAAGACGCCCAGTGCGTGGAGGTGTGCCCCGTGGACTGTATTCCGAAAGACCCAGAGCATGTGGAAACCAAAGAGGAACTGCTGGCCAAGAAAGAGGCCTTGGTCGGCGGATAATATTTTAACAACGTATTGAGGGGCTTATTGTGGTGGATGAAATGAGAGAGGAAGTGGAATCGGTTCTCGAAACCATCCGTCCACAACTCATGCAGGATGGCGGCAACGTCGAGTTGGTGGATGTCGAAGACGGAATTGTCAAGGTGCGCTTGGTCGGCTCTTGCAGTTCCTGCTCCAGTTCTATCATGACCCTTAAAATGGGTATCGAACGCGCGCTGAAAAAAGCCATCCCAATGGTCCGATGTCTGGAATCAGTGGAATAATTCGGCCCGGCCCATGAAATTGCAGTTATTAATTTCATGAATGGCATTGAACCCTGAAGCCCCATGCCTACCCAGCTAAATCGAACATCCATTAGAACTTTATCGGGTCCTAAAATTCTTTTTTGGATTTGGGTTGTGGCCCTGATGCTGGCCACCCCGTCCTTTGCGGGCGAAGACCTGCCGGTCGACGCGCCCCAATTTTCCCTGCCATCGCTCGACGGCCGTGAGTTGGCGCTGAACGACTATCAGGGAAAATATCTGCTGGTTAACTTCTGGGCCACCTGGTGCGGACCCTGTAAAGTGGAAATGCCGTCGCTGGAGTCGCTGTACCGGAAATTCAAAAAGCGCAACTTCGCGGTGATCGCCGTTTCCAACGATATTTTCGGGGCACAGGTGGTGGAGCCTTATATTCAGGCACAGGATTTTACCTTCCCCGTCGGGCTGGACCCGAAACTTAAAGTCAGTAACCAGTTTGGCGTGATCAGTCTACCCACCACGTTTTTAATCAACCCTCAGGGCAAGATCATCGGCGTTTTAAACGGAGCGGAAAACTGGGTGGATCCCAAAACCCTTCTCTATTTTGATCAACTGCTTGCTACCCCCGAGAAAGTCGCGGAAACACCGCAATCCTCTCCATGCAAAAACAATCAAAATACATCGTGCTGAAAATTTTAAGGGCACTGGCATTGGGAGCCCTCGTGGCATGCGGCACCCCACTGCTCTCATGGGCTCATGATAACGGACCGGACAATCCGCTGGAAGGGAATATGGTTTTCATTCCCGCGGGGCAATTCGTTTTCGGAACCAACCAGACCGACGAATCCGGACTGGGCGCTTCCATGGGCATTCCCAAACCCCTGTACCAGGACGCGCACCCCGAGCAGAAACAGTTTCTCAAGGGATTTTACATCGACCGGTTTGAAGTGACAAATCGCCGGTACCAGAATTTTCTGGAAAACCTTCCCACCCATCCCGAATACAAAGTCATGATCGAAAAGCTCGGCTATTATTCGCCTCCCAAGGGTTGGCAAAAAACCCAATTCTCCGAAGGCCTGGGAGTTAACCCGGTAATCTGGGTGACTTGGTTCGACGCCGCCAATTTTTGCCAATGGGCCGGCAAACGCCTGCCTACCGAAAAGGAATGGGAACGGGCCGCCCGCGGCACCCAAGGACGTGCCTACCCCTGGGGAAATGCATTTGAACGCGATCACGCCAACCTTCCCAACAAAACAGGCTCTAAAGTCCCGCTGTCCAAAGTCGGCACTTTCACCAAGGGGGCCACCCCCGAAGGCGTGGAGGATTTGGTCGGCAATGTCTGGGAATGGGTCGATGGGGATTACGCTCCCTATCCCAACAATACGTTCCCGTTCGACGATTTCAATCAGGGTTACAAAGTGATCCGGGGAGCCTCCGTTTCGGATATCGGGCATTTCCCCGGCGAATTTTATGCCCAAGTGCTGAAAGAGTTTGCACGGGCCGTATACCGGCAGTATGCCGATCCCGGCCAGGGGGCATCGGATGTCGGGTTCCGTTGTGTCAGCAGTAACGCTCCGAAAGCGTTTAAAGAAGCTTCCTCTTCCTCCAACGTACTGGCACAAAACAACCCGTCATCACCGCCGGCCCCAGGGGGCAGTCTTTTTTCAGGATCTACGGGAAATTCGGAGTCGGCGCCTGAGGTCGAAACCAGCGCTGCCTTCAATCCTTTCGAGCCGGAAGCCGAACTGCCCCAATCCGGGATTTTGGTGCTGACCTTGCTATCACTGCTGGCCGGTCTGTTCAGTTTTCTATCTCCCTGCACCTTACCCATCCTGCCGGCCTACTTTGCGATTACCGCCCAGACCAGTCAAGGGCGAATGACACTCAACTCCTTCGCCTTTTTTTTCGGATTAGCATCCCTGTTTGTGATGATGGGGGCGTCGGCCAGCGTCTTCGGAAGCATTCTACGCGATTACCTGGATTCCCTGACCTACTGGGGCGGCATGCTCATTATCCTTTTCGGCCTCATGACTTTGGCCGGTAAGGGATTTTCAGGAGCCGAATTCAAAAGCGCACCCACCGCGACTCTGGCCGGGTATTTTCTTTTTGGAGCCACGTTTGCCATGGGCTGGACCCCCTGCGTGGGGCCGGTTTTGACCGGCATTCTGATTCTCGCGGCCTCGGATAAAACCGTGTTACAGGGCATGACCCTGCTGTTCTTTTATGCCGTGGGGCTAGGATCGCCTCTGATTCTGATCGCCTCGGCGTGCAGTCACCTCAGCAAGGACGGCTGGTTCTGGCGGCTTTTGCGCGGCAAAGCTTGGGACATCAAAATCGGCAAACACATCTTCCTACTCCATACCACCAATATATTCAGCGGACTTTTACTGATATTCCTCGGGATCGCCCTCGCCCAGGGATATCTGACCTACTTCAACAGCCTCATTCCCATCGAGCTGCAAATCTGGTTCAGCGGATTCGAGGAAAAAGTCCTGCACTGGTTCGGCTGATTTTCCCCCTTTGCAATTC
>JAUVMD010000177.1 GCA_030600405.1 Nitrospirota bacterium | reverse complement strand
GTTGCCGCCACCGACGACGAAGGGGATGCTACCTTTTTGGATGATGGATGCAGTCTGCTGGGTGAGTGCGGTATGCGATTGATCCAGAGGCAGGTTGGCTGGGATGTCCCCGGCATCGGCGAGGGTGATGGCGGACAGATCGACATCCATCTCCGGGTTGTCGGCGGTACCGTAGCGCTGAATCCAGGAGCGAAACTTTTCGGGTCCGTGACGGGCTCCGGGCCGCCCCTCATTGATTTCCACTCCGGTATCGCAGGGGAACCCCAGGAGGACCACGTGGCCCTCCTGCCCGGGATGAATAATGTCTGCCAATTTGGGGCTGTCGGTCATAATATCTATTTATACACCGGAAACGCCTTTAGTCCAATAAATAAGGTAGTTAGGGCTTTTGTGGGGCCTGAAAAGTGTTCGCAAATTGTGTGCAAATTCAATAACTGCCCCGCTCCGGGTTCGCTTTCTTTTTTGGCCGGAAACTGCGGGAATATCTCTGAATTTCGGTCCTGTGGCGTTTTTCTTGTCAACCGCTCTCTCTTTTTGATATATTTCTACTTATATTATTCCCCGGCTGTCCCTATAAGGAGATTTTTATTTATGCCCAGTTCCATCGATGCATTAAAGCAGGCTGTCGAGTTAGAGCAACAGGCTCTCGATCAATATATTATTGCCATGGACAATGCGGTTCACGAAGAAACGAAACAAACGTTGAAAGAATACGCCGACGACAAGCAACAGAAGATCGATACGCTGTCCTGGATGATCATGGCGGAGTCTGGTGACCTTGAGAAGGAAGAGTCCGTTCCTCAAACGGGCGGCGAGAAACTGGCGGCAGGCAAGTGTCCTTTTTCCCGCAATGAGTTGAAAGAGATGGGTTTTGATATGTCCCAGTCCACGATGGGCGACGACCGTTTCAAATCCTGAATTAGGACCTTTTATTTTTGGGAGACGCAGTATGGCGGTCGATATTCCTCGTGATTTACTGATTGAGTGTTCGGATTGCGGGGTGGAAAATATATTTGCCGATTACACCCCTGAACAGGTGACGATATGCAACCAGTGCCGCACCAGGTTGATCCAACCGGATTTCAACCAGACGCACAACGAATACCATTGTAAGGATTGCGGGTTTGTGATGTGCCTGTCCAAGGATACTCCCTTCGAAAAAGGCAAGACCGCCTGCCGGTGCCAGAGCTTTAATATAGAAAAAACCTCCAAATCCAGCCTTTACGAAGATGCAGAAGAAACCGGAGTCTTTGAAGTGGACGACGAAGACCTCGATACCATTCCCAGTTACGATTGGTGTCGTTCGGATTTGTCGGACATTGAAGCGACAGAGGATTACAACGAAATATTCGATCAGGATCCCGGTGACAATTAAACCCGATCCACCATGACTAACCTGAAATTTCCTATTTCCGGCGAACGTTGGTGTGAGAATCGCAATCGTGCCATTGCCGTCTTCCGGAACAACCGGCTTTTTTATTCAGTGTCTACCCCGATGCAGACGCATGGGGCACCATGATATTATAATTTGGGAAACGCTACAAGCCGCATTAAGCCTGAAAATTCCCAAGCCTGCTTTTATTGAAAGCTCCGTACCAGAGAAAGAGTTTCCCGGAGAAACTGTTTCTGCTCCGCAAGTGGGCCCGGAGCGCCCCAACTCACCCGCTGCCTGAAATTCACCATCAGCATGTTTTTCCTCATCTTAAAACCCAGATAAATTTTTAATGCTTTGAGACTGGAATCTCCCAGGTGTTTTTTGAAGTAGTGAAGCTGGCTTCTGCGGTATTCCAGCGCGCTTCGTTTGGGATTGGACCGGACGCTTCCACCGCCGAAATGAATCACTTCCGCTTCGGGGGTGTAGCGCACCTGCCAGCCCAACTGCCGGATGCGCTGGCACAGATCGGCATCTTCCAGATACATAAAAAAAGTTTCGTCCATCAATTTTGCATCGAATATTGACTGCCGACGCGACAGCATGCAGGCTCCCTTCACCCAGGCCACCTCTCTTTTGCGGGAATGCAAGGAACTCAACACCCATCCGACGGGATGGAAACGGTGGTTCTCCCAAAGGTTGAAGAAAAATTTTCGGACCGCTTCGTTCCAAAAACTCACCTCGTAACCGAAGGACTGCTGAATACTGCGGTCGGCATTCAGTAACCGGCACCCCAGCAGTCCCGTTTCGGGAGACTGATTTATTTCCTCCAGCAGGGTGGCGAGGGTTTTCGGCAGGACTACGGTATCTGGATTCAACAGCAGAATATACCGCCCCTGCGATTGAGAGATTCCCTGATTGTTGCCACGCGCGAACCCCAAGTTTTCCGGATTGGCGATCAAACGCGCCTTCGGAAATTCGTTGCGTATGATACCCGGCGTTCCGTCCTGCGAGGCATTGTCCACCACGATCACCTCGTGGTCGATGTCCCCGGCGGCCCGTTGGACCGATTCCAAGCAGTCGCGTACGTGTCTACGTGAATTGTACGTGACCACGATGATGGATAATTCCAAAAAACCTGGATTGGGATCAGTCATTGGGTTGCCATTAGGGAAGGGTTTTTTCCGGACAGTCGGACCCGTTTCAAATACAGCCATTCCATGGCGTTGAGGCCCAGGTTCTGCACATAAGGTTTCACCAGCACGTTTTGGGCGGCGACGAAAAGAGAGATGATAGCTGAGTCTTCCTCAGTCAACAAAATTTGCGCTTCATTATAAATGGCTTGCCGGGTTTCGGGATCCTGCTCAGCCGCTCCCTGGGTGATCAAACGATCATAGCGTTCATTTTTCCACTGAAGGCGATTGTTACCGCTGGTGGAAATGAACAGGTTCATGAAATTGTCGGGGTCCGGAAAATCTGCTCCCCAGCCCAGCCGGAACACCGGCGGCGGGTCGATATCCAGCTTTCTCAAATAAACCTTCCATTCCTGATCTTCCAGACCGACCTCAAGTCCCAGGTGTTTTTTCCATTGCGCCTGCACGAACTGAGCGATGAGCCGGTGGGTGGGATCGGTATTATAAGCGATGCTGAACGGCGGGAATTTTTTTCCGGCGGAGTATCCTGCCTTTACAAGTAATGCCCGTGCTTTTTCGGCATCGAATTCAGGACCGATTTTTGAGTTGTACCCGAACATTCCCTTGGGGATCCAGGAGGAAGTCGGCCATTCGCCCCCTTTTAAAATGACCGGAATCTGCGACCGGTCGATGGCGTGGGAAAGCGCCCGCCGCACCCGAGCATCGTCGAATGGGGGTTTGGTTACGTTAAAGCCGTAGTAGTAACCGCGCAGCAACGGAAGATTTTTATACTCAGCGTGGGTTTTGTAGTGAGGAATCGCCACCGGTGGCAGTTCCGCCATATCCAGCTCGCCCGTTTCGTATAGAGTCAACTCCGTGGTTGGGTTGCGGACCACATACATGATGATCCGGTTCAATGCCGGTTGGGCGTCATAATAGTCGGGATTCGATAGGAGCACCAGTTTGTATTCGTGGTGCCACTGGTCGAGGGTGAAAGGACCGTTGGTGACGATATGCTCCGGATCGGTCCAGCGGTCGCCGTGTTTTTCAATCACATCCCGGCGTTGCGGAAAGGTGACCATGAAGGTAGTGAGGCTCGGAAAATAAATGACCGGTCGCTTGAGGCGCACCTGCAGGATTGTTGGAGAAAGGGCCTTCACTCCCACTTGATCGGCATTTTTGATTTTGCCGGAATTGTATTCATAGGCGTTTTCGACATCGAACAGAAAGTAGGCGTATTGGGCGGCGGTATCGGGATTGAGCAGTCGTTTCCAGGAGTACTCGAATTGCTGGGCGGTCACCGGTTGGCCGTCCGTCCACTTCACATCGTCGCGCAGATAAAAGGTAATCACGCGTCCGTTTTCGGAAAATTCCCAACGTTTAGCGATGGCGGGGATGGGTTCCAGCCGTTTGTTGTACTGGGTCAAACCTTCCATGATATTAGTCAGCACGTTGAAGGAAACGCCGTCGGTGGCCAGGGACCAGTCGAGCGTGGGCGGTTCGGTGGTCACGGCGATGCGCAGGATCCTGTTTTCCACTTCGGAGGGTTCGCCGGAACAACCCATTATCCACAAGGCGCTTATCAGGGATAAAACCCCCAGTTCCAGGAAGATGAGAGGTTTGCCGATATTGAGAAGGGTCTTCATCGGACCCAAGGATATCATTGACTTGGGTGAGGCCCAATGGGTTTTAAAATATCGATTTAATTGCTTTACTTTTTCATGGGACTCGATAGAATTAACGCTTTCCCAATTTTCGAGCAATTATGGCACCCAAAGTAAATCTGGAAGATTTGACGTGGATTCGCCGTTGGATCAAAAAGGGCCTGAGTAAGGATAAAAAGACCCTGGACTTGTCCAACCGCCGTTTCAATTTGCCAATTGCGATTGAAGTGGCT
>JAUVMD010000174.1 GCA_030600405.1 Nitrospirota bacterium | reverse complement strand
CTCGGGATTAACGATCAAATCGACATACCGCTGGCGGTACCGCAACTCGACATCCTTGAGGCCATGCCACTTTTCCGGAAGCGGCAGAAGCGACTTGGTCAGCAGAGTCACCTTTTTGGAAAAAACCGTCAATTCGCCGGTCTTGGTCTTGGATAACCGTCCTTCCACGCCGATAAAATCGCCAATATCGAATTTGGAAAACAATTCGTAGGATTCGGCTCCGATATCATCTTTTTTGATATACAACTGAATAGTGCCGGTGCCGTCCTTGATGTTGCAAAAGGTGGTCTTGCCGTGTTTGCGCCGGGTCATGATTCGTCCCGCGACGACGTATTCGCGTGGTGTTTCTTCAAGTTCCTCCTTCGAGAGCTCGTGGAACTCTTTGATCAGATCTCCGATAAAGGCGTTGACCTTGAACCGGTTGATGTAAGGGTTGATCCCCTTTTCGCGAAACTCAGCGACTTTGTCGCGGCGCAGTTTAAGCAGGTCTGTGGATTCTTCCATGAAATGTGTGCAGGGTTTCGGTTGTGGATTAGACGATCACGAAAACGGTGTCCCCAAGGACCTGGCTCCCCTTCGTTCGGGAGCCTTCGCGTTCGGGTTTACCGGGCCATCTGAACGTAACGCGATTCCCGGACCACCGTGATTTTAATCTCACCGGGATAGGTGACTTCTTTTTCTATACGCTTGGCCACATCTCTGGAAAGCAGATTGGCTTCGTCATCGGAGATATTATCGGGAACAACAATAATGCGGACTTCTCTGCCCGCCTGAATGGCGTAGGTTTTTTCCACTCCCTTGAAGGAGTCGCCGATTTCTTCCAACTGACCCATTCGCTTCACATAGGTTTCCAGCATTTCCCGTCGTGCTCCGGGGCGGGAGGCGGAAATGGTATCACCCACGGCGGTCAGCACCGCGTACAGGGATTCCGGCTCCACGTCTTCATGATGAGACGCGATGGAGTTGACTACATATTTGTGCTCGTTATATTTGTTGGCTATTTCTACGCCCAGTTGCGTATGGGTGCCGTCGGTGTACCGGTCGATGGCCTTACCGATATCATGGAGCAGGCCGGACCGCTTGGCGAGTTGGACGTCTAAACCTAACTCTGCGGCCATGGCGCCGCATACCCAAGCCACTTCCTTGACATGCTCCAGAACGTTCTGCGTATAACTGGTCCGGTACTTGAGTCGTCCGAGCAGTTTTACCATTTCCGGATGCAGGTAGTCGATGCCGACCTCCATGACCGCCTGTTCGCCGGCTTCCTTGATGCCCTGAGTGATTTCCTTTTTACATTTCGCAACAACTTCCTCGATGCGTCCGGGATGAATGCGTCCGTCGAGGGTTAACTTTTCCAAAGCACGCTTGGCGATTTCCCGGCGAATGGGATCGAATCCGGAAAGGACCACGGCACCGGGGGTGTCGTCGATAATCAAGTCGATACCGGTCGCCTGCTCCAGAGCCCGGATGTTCCTACCTTCCCGTCCGATAATCCGGCCTTTGATTTCATCGTTGGGCAGTTCCACCACAGACACGGAGGATTCGGCGACATGGTCCGACGCCAGCCTCTGTATGGCCTGGGAAATAATTTTGCGTGCCTCGTCATCTGCATTATTTTTGGCGTCTTCTTCGATCTTCCTGACTTCCTTGGCCACTTCCAACCGCGCGGTTTGAATCACCTGGGTTTTAATCGCTTCCTTGGCCTCTTCCGCTGAATAGGAACCGATTTCCTCCAGCCGTTTAATCTCCTCGGCAATCAATTGATCATATTCTTTTTGATCTTTTTCCAGTTTTTGCTGTTTTTCATTCACCTCTTGTTGTCTGCGTTCAAAGTTTCTTTCGGCTTCCCGGTTTTTATCCACCAGAATGTTCAGTTCGTTTTCTTTTTGGCGGCTTTCTTTTTCCTTATCGTGCAGTTCGGCCTGTTTACTTTCCAAATCTTTTCTGGCTTCACTGATCAGGGCGAGCTTCTCCTCCTTGGCCTCGATTTCAGCTTCCTTCTTGAGCGTTTCCGCCTCGCGTTCCGATTCCTTGATGATTTTCTCGCCTAGCGCTTCGGCTTCCTTGATCTGGAAATCGGTAAATATTTTGCGAAGGAAATATCCCAGCAGATACCCAGCCACCAAAGCCAGAATAATCCCGATAATCAGGGTTATAAAGTTAACCTGAACATTCTGAAAGGCTTCCATTTTAAAGTCCTCTTTTTCCTATGATAAAAATGAACCCCTCCGCTCCCTAGATGCCGGAACAGTTCATCGTGTTTTTCTCGGTAATGATAGCGTCGACCTGGATATCGCTCTCGTCTTGAGGAACGGTATCCAAAACCTGAAAATCAAACGCCAAAGCAATCCGGGGTACATGCGAACCTAAACGGCTTAATAACCGGTCGTAATACCCCTTGCCGTATCCGATACGGCCTCCCCGTCGGTCAAACGCCAAACCGGGAGCCACGACCAGATCAATCTGATCTGGCGGTAAAAAATTCAAATCTTGTTCCGCCGGTTCGCGAACTCCGAAGGCCCCCAACCGGAAACTGATATCGGGGCCGGGTAACTCTGAAACACGGAGCTCATCGCTTCCCCGATCCACCACCGGAACACAAACCCGCTTTCCCAATTCAAACGCCCGGCCCAACAAATCATCGGTGCTGACTTCCCCATCCTTGGAAAGGTAAATCAAAATCTTATCCGCTTTTTGAAACTCCTTGTGGCTCAACAGAGTCCTGATAATGCTGCGGCTTTGCGCGGCGCGTATCTCCGGGTCTTGGGACTTGCGCTTCTCTAGAATTTCCTTTCGGATCGTTGCTTTCTGCTGAAAAAGCGCTTCTATAACCACATCCGGTTTCCCAATCCCATCCTGCCAAAACTCGGGATGGATTCTTTGCACTCAAAGTTAACGCACATTGGCTCAGGGAATGTTCCGGCCATACCGGACTTATCCCTAAAAGAACTAAACCGATCGTATGTTTCAAGGAGAGGGATCAGGTAAAAGTTGAATCAACCCATGTTTGGACGGCTCCGTTTCTGAACGGAAGCGAAGGGTATCAAGGAAAGATATGGGTTTTGACCACTGGTCGACCCGGCGGGAGAAAGCCGAAATTCCAAGTATTCCAGAAGACACCAAGTATCTATATCGATTAAAAACGTATCCTTGACTCGTGATCCGTTCATTTTTGCCATCATCCTATCAGGGTAGCCGACTTCATCTCTCCAGATCCCGGCTCATTAAACCATTTATTGAAAAAATGCTTCCCCGCGAATGCCGTGCAAAAATCATTTCTTGAACCTGCCAAGGACAGGTGGGATCTCCGTATACTGTTTTAGGCTTCCTCCGGGGAGGCATGCTCACCACAGCTAGTTTCGACCCCTGGTTTTTACGTTGGCTCAAGAATGGATCTTATACTCGAGCACCACAGGGAAGCACAAAATCCCTTCTACTACTGATTATCCTATCACAATTTCCGAAGCCCTCTCAAGGGAGAACTCAGTTGGCAGCACCCCGGCAAGACTTAATCTGACTCAACTCTTTTTCAACCATTTGCACCAGATGGCGGGCTTTTTGATCCTCTTCCTTCTGGCCTGATTTTTTCTGCGTCATTTCCTGTTTGACGGTCTCTTTGACCTCGAACAATTCTCCGGCGATGTTCAGAGCGGTCAAAATGGCCAGGTCGATCGTCGACGGTTTCGTTTTACTGCTCGACAATTCGTGCATCTTGTCATTGACGTAATCCGCCAGATCCTGTGGATTGACTGCGGACAAATCCGTTTTGATGTTATAGGTTTTCCCGTAAACAGTGATCTGGCTTTTGTCAGTCATAATTTTTAAGGAGTGCTACCGATTTTTTCGATTCCCGCCAAAAGGTTTTTCACGGTGGACCGGATTTTACTCTGGTCCTTCTCCAGTCGCTTTTGCACATTTTCCAACTTCCCCAACCGTTCGATTTTGCCCTGAAGGTTCGCTCCGTTTTTCTGGGCACGTTCCAAAACCGAACGAAACGTTTTAAGTTCCTTCTGCAAACGTTGATTGTCCTCACGCAGCTGCCGGGTTTCCCCGACGAGCTTGGGGATCAAATCTTCCAGTTTGTCTATGGGGTTCTTGGGCATGGGCGAATCCTACCACCGCCGCCAAGAGGTGTCAATCCACGTTAACCGTCCGGATAGAACGCGAAATTACACGCGGAGGGCCGCTCCCAACTGTTCTGAAAGGCTTCCCACGATTTTCTCGAAAATGGGGTTCACTTCCTCGTCGGTCAGGGTTTTTTCGGAAGACTGAAACGAAAGGGCAAAGGTCAGGCTTTTCTTACCGGGAGGCAGTCTTTTGCCCTGGTACTGATCGTACAGTTCCACCCTGCGGACCAAGGGACCGCTCGTCTGGCGGATCAGATCTGAAATGGTCCGGGCCTGGACGGTCTGGTCCACCAATATTGAAATATCCCGGTACGTCTCGGGATATTTGGGAATCGCTTGAAAACGGGTCCGGTCCGGAATCGCCGTTG
>JAUVMD010000121.1 GCA_030600405.1 Nitrospirota bacterium | reverse complement strand
TCCACGACGCGGCGGAACAGCAGAAGGTACCCATCGCCGAGCAATGGCACGTCACCGATCAGACCCCCGCCCAAGTCCCGCCCTCAGCCCCGTTCGGCTGGCAACATTTTTTCGGCGGTAATGCGCCGGAAACCGACCCGGTCAAAATCCTGTTCACCGTTCCCTTCTACCCGGAAGGCGAGGCGCCGATTGACGAGGCTTCCCTGCAACCGATGGTGCTGGACCAGATTTTTCATTACATGGAAAGCCACGAGGATATGGAGGACAAGCTGGAGGCGGTCGACTCGGTGCTCGTCCATACCTTCGACAGTGTCATCTCCGGTTGCGTCGACTGCACCCACGACCGCGCAGTGACTGTGCTGTACGGCGATCCCGAATTCGCCGCGAAGAACGCCCAGCAGTTGTGGAACTTCGCCGTCGGACGCCAACAACTCGACAATTTAAAACGCGTGAAATTTCTAAGCGAAGCCGAACACGTCGATGACGTCTATAAACAAACCTACAACATGATCTACAAATGGATTCCGTTCGTGTTCCACCAGAACCGGGAGGCGTGCGAGGCCATGTTGAAATCGCTGGCCGACGCGTTGAAACCGGGAGGGATGTTGTTTCTGTGCGGACCCGGCCCTCTGCGGGGTTTGTTCGAGCATTATGGATTGCACAGCCGCAACAACGATCTTGTCGCCGAGATGCCGTTCTTCAACCAGCACCGCAAAATGTGCCCCGAAAACCAGGTCCACTCTGAAGTCACCGTCTTCCTCGCCGAAAAGAAATAACCTACATTGTCTACCCCGAGCCTGTCGAAGGAGAACAGGATAAAATTGAAAGATTTTTTATTGGGTGAAGATGTTGAGGGTTTCTGCCATTTGGGCGTGCACGGCCTGGCGGATATAGCCCAGGGACTCCCGGGTCACTCCCGTCATGCGGACCATGTTGGGGTCCAATGGGTGAATGGCATAACTGTTCCCAAGTGTATATTTCATTTTGTAGACCAAAAAATCCGCCACATGGAGAACTGCCGTTTCCAATGGAAAGTTTTCCGCCTGGGAGGGACAGTGATGGTAGCGCACGGATTCGATCAAGCTGGGAGAAAGGCCCCATTCCTTGAAGATCAGGGCGCCGACCCGGGCATGGCTGAACCCGAACACCTCCTCTTCCACCTCGCTTTGAGGCAATCCTTCGGATTTACACCAGGACAATATTTCCCGGGCCTTTTTGGGATTTCCCTGACAAATGATGAGGGAGCCGATATCGTGCAACATTCCCGCCGTATAAAAAGCTTCCAAATTACCCGCGCCCAGGTTTTGGGCGATCGTTCGCGACGCTAAACCGCAGGCGACATTGTGCTTCCAGAACGATTGTACGTCGAGCATCTCCGGGGAGATACCTTTCAGCTTCTGCACCATGACCGTGGACAGGGCCATTTCGATCAACGGTTTGACTCCGACGATGCCTAAGGCATGGGTAATGGTTTCGACTTTTGTATCCAGAGCGTAAAAGGAACTGTTGGCGACTTTCAAAAGGCGGGCCGTCAGGCTGGGATCGGCGCTGATAATGGCGTCAAAATCTTTAAAAGACAAATCCGGATCGTTCAGGGCTTCCTGCAGTTTATTAAAAACGAGCGGAGGCGAGCCGATCCAGCCGCTGACCATTTCATCTAAAACTGCACTGGAGTTACTCATAACCTCTCCCCGGAAAATCATCCCCAGCCGGTCCTCCAAAGGCCCTCTTTCATACCGCAAGCCCATGCCGAGATCTGGCCAGAATATTTATATCTCAATAACTTAGGCTAGCAGGTAGGTTTATAACAGGCAATCTTTTTAGAGGAATCTTTTAACTTATTATTAGCCCGTTGGGTCCAGCGCCGCACTGGGCGGCGAGCCGCCCAAGGGTATCGCGTGCAGTAAACGGTCAGCCAGTTACCAGCGGAGGTACTCCGCCTACATCATGGCTTCGAAGGCATGTTCGTGTTGGGATTCGGGATGGTTTTTGACGTAGAGTTGCGGCAGGTCGTTGGTGCCGAAATGGGTGATGTATAGAAACATATGCTCGCGGGCGTTGACGCGCAGGGCCCACGGATCGAAATCGTCCTTATAAAAGTTCTGATAGCGTTCCATCGCCTCGGGGATGGTGAGGCCCGACTCCGGCGTGTAGTAATAGTCGAGTGCCAGATCGTGTTCCGGGTTTTCCTGCACTTTGATTTTGGTTTCCTCCATCATGTTCCACACCGGCGCGTTTTTGTATAGCACGAAGAAATACATTTCCACCGAGTGGATGATGTCGTTATGGTCGATCAGGAACCGCCGCGTGTCTTCCGCTTCCGCCTGGGTTTCGCTGGGGAACCCAAAGAATCCCATGACGTGGCTCCAGATCCCCACTCGCTTGGCTTCGTTGAGATTCTTGATGGCGACGTCGATCTTGGTGTCCTTCTGCACCAGCTTGATGATGCGCTCATTAGCCGACTCCAGCCCGAAATAGAGCGACCGGCACCCGGACTGGGCGGCGAGATCCCACACCTCCGGCTCGATGAGTAACGACTCGAAACGGATCAGCGTCGTCCAGTAAAGATCGAGATTGGCCTCGATCATCATCGGCGGCAGTTTGATGAACAGGGCGGGCGGAAACGATTCGTCGGTGAACAGGATATGCTTGGTATTATATTTTTGCTTGATTTGTTTCAATTCGTCGAGAATTTGTTCGGCGTGTTTGGCACGGAACTGGTCGATGTAGCCCGCCCCGTGATCGCAGAATGTGCACTTGCCCCAGTAGCACCCGCGCGTGCCCAGGTACGGCACGATTTTCTCCGGCACAAAATATTTATCCCACGGCAGGCCGTCGAAATCCGGAATCGGCAGTTGGTCCACCCGCTCGGTGTACAGCTTTTCGTTGACCTGCACCTCACCCTTGTCGTCCATCCAGATCAGGTTGGAAACCCCGGACCAGTGTTTGCCCTCGTCCAGCGCCTGCACCAGCTCCACCATGGCGTGCTCGCCCTCGTAAGTAATAAGGGAGTGAAACGCCTTTTCGAAGAATTTCTTATTTTTGCTGATTTCGTCCTTCAGGCGCGTGGTGATGTTGCCGCCGACCGTGATGTGGATGTCCGGATACTGTTCGCGGATCATCTGGCAGAACGTCATGGCGGACATGAGTTGCACCGGTGTGCCAATGGAGATGCCGATGATGTCCGGCTTGTCTTTTTCGATGGCGGGAAACACCAGTTGCCTGCACAGATCGATGTAGATATTGACGTTTTCATCCTTGGGCGCCTCGAACAAATCCTCCGACACCCACGGCCGGTACTTGTTGAGGTTACTTTCCACCGGATAGAAATTGATGGCCGCCGGGAAGTAAGCGGCGGAGACGAACTCCATCACTTCGCGGAATGCGTTGAGCGCCCACTCCAGTTTGTCGACCTCGTAAAATTCCTGGGAGCGGACGATCTCCTTGCCGCGCCGGACTTTCTCGATATGGTATGGCAGGTCCGCATAGGTGTACTGGGTCAACATATCCTTGAGCCGTCCATCTTCCTTGTTGAGGCCCTTCTCGCGCTTTTTGACGCGCAGTTCTTTGAGGCGGCTCTGGATGCGGGTACCGACGAACTCGATGAACTCCCTGGTGAAGTAATGATCGAACGCCTCGACGCTGATATCCTTCTGCACCACCTCGATGCCGTTTTGGCGCAGGACCGCTGTCAGGCTGGGCAGTGCCAGGTAGGGTGCGGTGGGCACCCACTCCGGTGGAAAAATCAGCATCACTTTCTTCATAATCTATATCCTCGCACCCTGATTTCATGCGGAGCCTGTCGAAGCATGGCAAAGTGCTCCGACAAACGCAGGGTGACACAGACATCCAATAGGCTCATTGCTAATGGGCCTTATGGTATCATAGTGTCTGCAAAATCAATGGGGGTGAAAACCAAAATCAGGATTTTCCACCCGCTGAGCCGGATTGGAAAAATCGGGAATTCGGGCAGAAAATTCAAACCGATTCCCCGGATTTGCCGTGAGACCACCCAGGATTGTGATAGTATGGGGCCACCTTTATTATGAAGTTTTTTAAATCCATATCCGGTTCTGGGCAGGCGGCAGAAGCGCCCCTCTCCAGCACAGCCGGATTTTGAACGGTATAGGGAGCACGAGAACACCCATGTCACAGCAAATAAGCAGCTCAGAAATCAAAGTAAAAATCATCCTGGATGAAGCAAATTTGACATTTAGTGAAACCGCCGAACGTAAAGACGAACCCAATGACCGCAAGCTGGAAGGCTCCGTTTGGGAAGAGGGCAAGATGGATGGCGAATTCGACGAAGAGGATTACAACCGCATTCTCGAATTGCAGTTGGAGGCCGCAAAAGTCTGCGACACCAATCCGGAACTCGAACAGAAAACTGAAGAGCTATTCCAAAAGGTGAACACCGATAATGGCGATGAAATATTAAAGGAGATTCTGGAGGACCCGGATATCAAAGTCCTGGGACGTGTTGCCGTTGCCATATTCCTGCTCCGGTTTCCGACCGTCCAGTCGTTTGTGAACAAGGGGCATCCCCTGGTGCTGGCGACCGACGAGTATATGCTGGAAAACGCCGACGCCCAAAACTGGCACGATTATAAAAACATTGCCCAAGAGATGCGCTGGGACCCGAAAGACTGAGCCTGCTTCGGATGATCAGGGTTCACCTTCGCATTACGGGGAATTCCCAAGATGGATAAAAGGAAATCATTACGCTACCTGCTGGATAAGGACCGGTTCAAGGGCAGGAAACTGCCGCCCAAACTCCAGACCAACGAAGACCTCATCGATCCCGACCAGCGGGGCGACCACACCTCCGGCGACAAGCACCTCATAGAAATCGACCGGCTCAAGGCCAACTTCAAAAAACCCATCGAGGACATGGAGTTTTCCCGCCGGGGTCTGTTCGGCGGCCTCACCAAGTTGAAAGAATACGCCGAGGAATCGGACGCGAAGGCCAAGGAACTCAAAAAACTCAAAAAGAAACAGCGCCGGATTAAAATCAACCTGAAGGAAGAAGAGGAAGAGAGCGAAGAAGGCGTTGAGACCGAAGCGGAGCTGTCACCCAACGCCGACACGGTTCCCGAAGAACCGGCAGAAGTAATAGTAGAAGAGACAGAGCAACCAGAAAAACCGAAACGAAATATCTTCCGCCGGTCCTACGAGTTTTTCTTTCCGAAATACCATGAAGAAGAAGAAAAAACCCCGCCGAAACCCACCAAACCAAAATCCGAATCCGATGAAGTAACGGAAGCGGTGGACGAGGAGACTACCGAGCCTTCCGAAGAAGAGAGCGACGATGACAAGGAATTGAACCGGCGCAATCTGATTCGGCAAGGGATT
>JAUVMD010000335.1 GCA_030600405.1 Nitrospirota bacterium | reverse complement strand
GATACTGAGAAAGAAATCGATTCGTTATCAGCCTTGGAAATGGCGGAGCGGGCGTTGGTCGATACCTTGTATTATAATTTCGATCCGTGGTTCCCCCGGTTCCAACACCGCATCCAGAAACTGGAGGCCGGTCAGCAAACCCTTGCCAATCAGCTGGAACTCATGCGATTTTATTTTTACATGGCTGGCCTGAAGGGCGAGTTGACCCACGTCTTGTCCTTTACCAGCAAGTTCAAGATCCAAAAAATCAAAAAGGATTTTCTATTTTACAGCAGAAAGGCCAAGGACCTGGCGGAAACCCTTCTGGAAAACCCGAAGCTTTCCAAAGAGGATTACGCCGATGCTTATTTTTTCCTGGGCGTGTCGGAAGGCTATATGGCCCTGTTGGAATATGGCGAAGGGAATTTACTTTCGGCCTTGATCGACGGCCTGAGAGCGGACGACCATCTGGAAGACGCGCTGGAGCTGGACCCCGGACATGCCGACGCGCATGTGGGACTGGGTATCTACCGGTACAGCAACACCCGCTTGGGTGGGCTGAGCAATTTAATCATGCAGGGCGGGAGCGACCTGCGCCTGGTGGGTCTGCGTCATATTGAAACCGCTCTCGAGAAACAAATCCTGTCGCGGCCGCTTGCCATCAAAACCCTAGCCTGGTTTTACATTTCCGAACAGATCAACCCGGACAACGCGGACCTCCCCGACAACGATCCGCTTTCATCCTATGTCGCCCGCGCGCGCGCACTGTATCTGCTGGACAAATACGAACGTCTTTATTTCCTCGACGTACCGGAAGGCTTTGTGGGCAATAAGGGTCTGGCTATGATGAAAGGGATTCAGTTTGTTCTGGATGGCGACTATGCCAAGGCGCTCGAGCAGTTTGAGAAGAATCTGAAAATATGCGACTATCTGATACGGGTTAAAAAATTCAAACTCAACCCGCAATATGTCGATACCGTAAAAGCCGCGGCTAAGTTCTGCAGGTTGATGATTGCCGCCGGGGCGGATACGGTTGTATCCGATCCCAAGTCATGCGTGAAAGTCAACGAGCAGATTGACTTCATTGAAAGCGGTGGCAGTATGATCGAATATGAATCCTCCAAAATACGGGGGGAAATCCAGGATGTATTTCACCGCCGCCTTAAAGACCTTTCTTCCCGCCTGGACTGTTGACCTTTCAGCGGTTACACGCCGTTTTGTTGGCCTTTTCATGTTTCTTTGAATTGTAAGGAACTCCCCTCCAGTTCGACCAAACTCCAAGCGTGAACAGAGTTATTGAGGTCCTATGAGAGTTTGTTTTAAATACGCGGGTATCAAGAAGTTCGGCTGGGTTTTGCTGTGGGTCGGACTCACCGCCTGGGATTTTTCCCAGCACAGCATCCCGCTGAATGAAATCCTGAGCGGGGGACCGGGCAAGGACGGCATTCCCGCCATCGACCGGCCCCGGTTTGTGCCTTCCTCCAAAGCCAGCCGGACTTTTCTGGAAGATGGGGACCGGATCATCGCGTTGGTGGTGAACGGCAAGAAAAAAGCCTATCCCATCAAAATTCTCAACTGGCATGAAATCGTGAACGACAGCATCGGCGGCCGCCGTGTGGTAGTGACATTTTGCCCGTTGTGCGGCACGGGGATGGTGTTCGACGCGAACGCGGCAGGCAAGCGGTTGAACTTCGGCGTATCCGGTTTGTTATACCAAAGCGACGTTCTGTTGTACGACCGCCAAACTGAGAGCCTGTGGTCGCAAATCAAACAGGAAGCAGTGACCGGAAAACTGATCGGAACTCGCCTGCAGTTACTGCCCTCGGTACAAACCACCTGGGGCGCATGGAAAAAGCAGCATCCGGATACCTTCGTGCTGTCTACTAAGACCGGATATTCTCGTGATTACGAGCGTGATCCTTACGAAGATTACTACACCAGCCGGGCGGTCATGTTTCCGGTCGGCAATTTGAACCATCGCTACCACCCCAAGGAGCAGGTCATCGGCGTGGAGTTGGATGGGTTGACCAAAGCGTATCCGTTCAAAGAGCTGGCCCGAGTGAAATCGCCCTTCAAGGACAAGATCGGAAAGAAAACCGTATGGGTGGTGTACGATTCAAAATCGCGGACCGCGACGATCAAGGACGCTTCGGGAAAAGAACTGCCATCGGTGGTCGGGTTCTGGTTCGCATGGTATGCGTTTCATAAGGACACGCAGGTCTACTCCGCACAAAAGAATTGAACGGGAGTGCTATACTGTTGAGTGAAACGTAAGGTGGAGCTTTCATAATTTTATAAGAGGCGTAATGAAGAAGAAGATCATTTTATTGTCGGTAATCGTTATTGCAGTGGCGCTGTTTTTCGTGTTCGATCTGGGGCAGTACCTGTCGCTGGAGAGTCTGAAATCGAACCGCGACCAATTGCGCGCGTTTTATGAAGCAAACGCTGTGGTGATGATCGCGGCCTTCATCGGGGTGTATATCGTGACCGTGGCGTTGTCCCTGCCGGGAGCGACGATTCTAACATTGTGCGCCGGGGCGATTTTCGGCTCGGTGACCGGCACACTGGTGGTGAACGTCGGTGCCACCATCGGGGCGACATTGGCTTTTTTGGTGGCACGGTTTTTATTACGTGACTGGGT
>JAUVMD010000058.1 GCA_030600405.1 Nitrospirota bacterium | reverse complement strand
GATACTGATGAGTGTGGGCTCAGGTTGCGTCTCGCGTCCCATAAAACCCCAATCGGGTCCCGAGACCCATTCCGGTTCCGTCCAGACTTTACCCTATCGGGTAGACGGTCGCGTTTATTATCCTTTGAGCAGTTCCTCAGGGTTTGTTCAAAAAGGGATCGCGTCGTGGTATGGCCGGGATTTCCATGGGAAGCTCACTTCCAACGGGGAGGAGTATAATATGAATTCGCTGACGGCGGCGCACAAAACCCTGCCGTTTAATTCCGTCGTTTTGGTCACCCACCGGGAAAGTGGAAAAAGCGTTATCGTTCGCATCAATGACCGCGGCCCCTTTGTGAGCGACCGGATTATTGATCTGAGTTATGGCGCGGCAAATAAACTGGGCATGGCCGAAATAGGAACCGCCCCGGTAAGCCTTCGGGTTATCAAAGGAGCCAAATCATCTCCGCCACGGAATGCGGCCGGGGCTTCCGCTAAAAAGGAAATCTATTCGGTGCAAGTGGGCGTCTTTGAAGACCTTGACAATGCCCGGAAAATTTCACACCAATTTAATAACAGCCGAGTCTTTGCGGTCAAACAAAACAACCGAAAATTGTACAAAGTTCTTATCGGGAAATATTCCAACTACCAAAAGGCCCTGGAGCCTATGGATCAGATGCGACTCCAGGGGTTTAAAGAAGCATTTATCGTATTAAGTCCGTAACTTGGTTTACGGAAACAACAACTGACAAAATATTAGCGAGCCATGAGACTGCCGATACTGGATAAGCTTGAAAAAACTTTAATGGACTCCAAGAAAGAGCTGGAGGTCGATATTCCCAAGGCCTTGAAAATCGCAACGGATATGGGCGACCTCAGCGAAAACGCCGAATACAAGGCGGCGAAAGAACGGCAGATGTTTCTGGAAAGCCGGATATCACAGCTTCAAAAACGAATTGGAGATATCACTTCCATCGATATCAACCGCATTCCAAAAGACCGCTCCGGACTGGGCAGCACTTTGCTTTTAAAACATGTCGACTCGGGAGAAGAAAGAAAGTTTTTCCTGGTGTTCCCCGAGGAAGTTGATCCCGATATTGGAAAAGTCTCCATGGCTTCACCGGTCGGAAAAATGCTGGCCGGCAAAATGGAAGGGGATGAGGTTGAAGTGCCGGTGGAAGGCGAACGGCAAAGTTTTGAAGTCATCCAACTGAAAACCATTCACCATGAGAACGGTTGAAAGACCTGAAACCCAATGGCAAAGCGGCTCATTCCATTCGATAAAATCGCCAACGAGCATCCTTGTTTTCTGGACCCCGAGGAACGGCCGGACTGGTGTGGTCTGTTCCAAAACAGCAATCCACTAAAACTGGAAATCGGATTCGGCAGCGGCAGTTTTTTAATCGACATGGCCATTCGCGAACCCCAAAGTAATTTCATCGGAATGGATTTTTACCGTAAAGGAATTCGCAAGGTCATCACACGTATGGATCGCCTTCATCTGAAAAATATCCGGATAGCTTATGGCAATGCCAGCGAAAAAACCCCTATCCTTTTTGAAGAAGGTGAACTCAGTGAGATATTCATTAATTTCCCGGACCCTTGGCCCAAAAAAAGGCATCATAAAAGGAGATTGATCAAACCGCAATTTGTAGAGACCCTGGCGGGCAAGCTGGCGCCGCAAGGCAAAGTCCGCATTGCAACGGACTTCGAATCCTATGCACAGGAAATCCTTGAAGTAATGCAGGCGGACACTCGATTCTACAATCCTCACGAGGATCTGGGTTTTCTCCACGAGCGGAATGATGTCCCTAAAACGAAATATGAAAAAGCGTTTCTGGACGCAGGAAAGAAAATCTATTATTTCGAATATTCCAAAGAGCAGGATTTTGCGTTGGCTCCCGCCTTATAACGGATTTGGAAATTATGTTTTTTAAAACCAATCACGGAGATTTCCTTGAGTAAAGAAAGAATCCTCATTGTTGATGACGAAAAAAATATAGTCTCCTCTCTTCAGGAGATATTAAACGACGAGGGATACGATATCATCACTGCCGAAGACGGATTGGACGCCCTTGAAAAGGTACAGTCCGAGCCCCCGGATCTGGTTCTGCTGGATATCTGGATTCCGGGCATGGATGGGATTGAAGTATTGCAGGCCATCAAAACTTATCATCCTGAAATCGAAGTATTGGTGATGTCCGGCCACGGAACCATCGACACTGCTGTGAAAGCGACCAAACTGGGAGCCTACGATTTTATCGAGAAACCATTTTCCCTGGACCAACTGGTCTTGTCCGTCGAGAAGGCTCTTAAGCAAAGAAAAGGCCAGATGAACGGAAGCGGTAAAGACGCGGCTCAACACGAACTGCCTCACTGTTTTGAAATGATGGTGGAAGTCAAGAAAGCGGTAACCCAAGCGTCTAAAACCAATGCCCCCATCCTGATTCACGGTGAAGTGGGGACGGGCAAGGAATATATCGCGCAGGCTATTCACCATAAGAGCAAAAAGTCCAATTTCCCTCTTCACAAAATTAATTGCGCGCTCCGTTCCGTGCCGAAAATCCGAATCGAACTGTTTACCCATCAGGATGAAAAAGGCAAGCAAACGAAATCAACCCGTGGAGGCGCCGGAAAGAAGGCGGTATATTTAAAAAATATCGATTCCATGAACCAAGACCTTCAGGCAAAACTGGCATCCGCTTTAAAGTCCTCTTCCCACCGAAAACCAGCGGATTTTGTTCCAGACAGGATTTTTGCCTCCTCCACAAAAGACTTGAAGGCTATGGCCGATAAGGGAGAATTTCATCCTGATCTGTATGAAACCTTAAAGGAAAATGTCATCAATGTGCCGCCTTTACGAGATAACAGGGCCTTGATCCCAAACCTAGTGGACGAATATTTTGAAGATCTGGAGAACAAGGGCAAAGTCGTTTGTAAAAACTTCAACGAAGAAACCATGCGGGCTCTTTGTGAATACGACTGGCCGGAAAACTTCAAGGAACTTCGTTTTGTCCTGGATCAGATTGTCCGGACCGTCCACCCGGATGAAGAAATCACCTTGAAGGACATATCGGCTCTGATGAGACAGACCCATCTCCCACTTCAGAAAAAACCGAAAACATCAAAAGGCAAGAAGGGAAACCGCCCGCTTCAGCGCACTTTGAAACGCAGTGTGGTGTTGTGTGGACGTGGTCTGCATTCCGGAATCAAAACCGGCCTTATCATGCAACCGCTGCCCCCGGGTAGCGGAATAATTTTCGGTGATATATCCAGCGGCAACACCATCCCCGCCAAGGTGGAAAACGTGCAATCCACGGAATACGCCACCAGCCTGCGCAAGGGCTACGCGTCTGTCTCCACTATCGAACATATTATGGCGACTCTTCACATGTACCGGGTCCATAACCTTTTGATCAAAATTGGAGACGAAGCCCCCGTGATGGATGGGTCCGCCAAGGATTTCTGCCAATTAATCGAAGATGGCGGTTTCGAGGAGCAGGATGAGCTTTACGAAGAACTGGTGATTGATAAAACGTACTCCTTCGGATCGAAAGAAGAAGGTGGAGCGCATATTTCCATTGAGCCCTATGACGGATTCAAAGTGAGTTACCATATGGAATATTCGGCACCCATAGGTACCATGGAGCACACTTTTGAGTTCAAAGGGGCTGAGAGCTTTAAAGAAGAAATCGCGCCGGCACGCACCTTCGGGTTTGTGAAAGATGTGGCCATGCTGAATAAAATGGGTTTCGGGGTGGGCGGCAAGCTGGACAACTTTATCCTGCTGGGGGACGAAAAAGTCCTCAACACCACCTTGCGGTATGAGAACGAATTCGCACGCCACAAAATTCTGGATATTCTCGGGGATTTTTATCTGCTGGGAAAACCGATCCGCGGCCATATCAAAGCTCATAAATCAGGACACACCCAAAACATCGGACTCCTAAAAACCATTAAGGAAGACTTGGCCCAAACGGTGTCCGTTCATTGATCAAGATGGGATCGGCAGATTCATTCTTCATCCCCTATTCCTTCAATGCCATAAACGCAGGCGATTGGGCCCTATAGAACCATGACCTCCAGCAGTTTCAAAATCGGAATATTGGTGTCCGGGCGTGGCACCAATTTACAGGCGATCATCAATGCCATTGAAAATGGAGAGCTGAACGCCCGCGTCGCCGTGGTACTGAGTAATAAAAAAGAAGCCCCCGCACTGGAACGGGCTCAAAAAAAAGACATTGAAACGGTATATCTGGACCCCAAACAATTCGCCGGTAAAAAGGAGTTTGATCGGGCATTAACCAGGGAACTCGAAGACCGCCGGGTCGACTTGGTTTGTCTGGCCGGGTACATGCGCATCCTCGGCCAGGAATTCATCAGGAAATTTGAAGGGAAAATCATCAACATTCATCCGTCCCTCTTGCCTGCGTTCCCGGGACTGGACGTTCAGCAAAAGGCCATCGATCATGGAGTCAAATTTTCCGGGTGCACGGTTCATTTCGTCGACGAAGAAGTCGATAGCGGCCCCATCATTCTACAAGCGGTAGTACCCGTCCACGAGTCTGATAACGCGGAGACCCTGGCCCAACGCATTTTGATCCAGGAACATCTCATTTATCCGCGAGCGATACAAATGATTGTCGAAAACCGCCCGCATATTGAAAACCGGAAAGTCTCCTTCAAAGAAAGCGTATCCCAATGAATCTTAGATACCGCAACGCTCTTTTTATTCTACTGTTACTGTGGCCCCTGTCCGGATCAGCCTTCGCTTTGGACGCCATTGCTATTGTCGATGCCATCCAAAAACAATATGACGCCACCGATACCTTTCAGGCCCGGTTTATTCAAAAATCATATCTGAAGATTCTGGGTCAGTCGCAGAAGGCCGAAGGTTCCGTCTCTATCCAAAAACCTGGTAAAATGAAATGGAATTATAGGGCCCCCGATCGCCAAATTCTGGTGAGCAACGATCAGGGCCTATGGTTGTACCTGCCCGATGAAAAGCAGGTCACTAAAATGAAAGCCCAAAGCATCTACTCTTCCAACACCCCGGCTCTGTTTCTGGCGGGGCGAGGCAAGCTGACTGAATCTTTCACAATCGGAAAAGTGACTGAAGAGAGCGGGCTTTACGCCGCCGAATTGATCCCAAGGAACAGGGCACAAAACCTCTCCAAAATGGTGCTACTGGCTGACAAGAAAAATTACCAGATCGTTGGGTCCCGGGTGTATGATAATTTAGGAAACAAAACAGAAATGATGTTCAGCGACATCCAAACCAACCCCAACCTTAACAAGAAACTTTTTCAGTTCGAGGTTCCTAAAGGGGTGGAACTCATTGATCTTTCTTCTATGGAGTAGTTTGATTTATCATGTTTGACTTTACCGCATTGTCTCTCGACGCCTTCCTGTCTTTCGGATTTAAAATGACAGCTTTCCTGATCGGTTTGGCCGCCCTTATTTTCGTCCACGAGCTGGGCCATTTTCTGATCGCCCGCAAATGCGGGGTGACGGTCGAAAAGTTTTCCATTGGATTCGGCCCTAAAATTGTTGGATTCAAATCCGGAGGCACCGAATTCCTGATTGCCGCCATTCCTCTGGGCGGTTACGTCAAAATGAAAGGGGAAGACCCCGGAGAAGCGTTGGAAGACACCCAGGGCTCCTTCTCCGCCGCAACCGTGTACCAAAGGCTGGCTATTGCGTTCGGCGGCCCACTGTTCAACATCCTGTTTGCCATCGCCATCTATGTCGGTGTCTATATGGTGGGCATCCAAACGAGTGGAACCGCTGTCGGCAAAGTCCACGATAATTCCCCTGCTCAGCAAGCAGGCCTCCAAACCGGCGACCGAATCGTTGAAATTGATGGCGAAAAAACCCGTTACTGGAATCAATTGCTTAAAATTGTCCACAACGCTCCGGGCAAGAAAATGGAGTTCGTGATCGAACGCGATTCAAAAACAATCCTTACCCTTCCCATTACACCCAAAGCTGGCGAAACCCCTGACCTGTTTGGGGATAAGAAAAAAGTAGGCTTGATCGGTATCGAAAGATTGGAACGGAAAGTCTTCTCTGTTGAAGAGGGATCCCCTGCCGACAAAGCCGGGTTACAAGTAGGCGACGACATTCTAACGATTGACAGCATTGAAATCAGGGGATATTCAGACTTAAAAACCGCCGCTTTCGACAAACCCGGACAGGAGCTGACCTTTCGTGTATTGAGGGACGGTCAGGAACGCATCCTTAAAGTAACACCCGAGCTAAAAACGGCCATCGACCTTAAAGGGAAAGAAGTTAAATACGGCTACATGGGGTTTGGGGTTTCTGGAGTTTTGGTGACTGAGCAACATTCGTTGCCGGGAGCCATCCAACGCGGGCTGGAGGAAACATGGGAGTGGATTTATCGGATCAGCGTCAGCATCAAAAAACTGCTCACTGGGTCCATTTCTCCAAAAAACCTCGGTGGGCCCATTCTGATCTTCCAGGCTTACGGCCAGCATGCGGAACAGGGGCTCTTGGATTTTGTCATGTTGACCGCCCTGCTCAGCATCAACTTGGGATTGCTGAACCTCCTACCCATTCCGGTTTTGGATGGCGGACACATTTTTTTCTTCCTGATCGAAATTATCAAGGGCAAACCTGTCAGCGAATTGAACCGGGAGCGGGCCGCTCAGGTCGGTCTATTCATGTTGCTCTCACTGATGATTTTCGCTTTTTATAATGACATCGTGAGGGTCTTCAATTAATATCCTCCCAAAGGAGGGTTTTCTCTCTATGCCCCACCCGAATACAGAATCCTTAGCGCTGTCCCGCTTGGAGGATCTCAAGGACACCGCCCGGAAACTCTCGATTGAAATCCTGTTTGCCGACTTTTCCGATCCGGAAATTCCCACTCAAAGCGGTACCTGTAAAGTTCGCGGTGAGGATTTGATCGTGGTGGACAAACGATTATCGACTCAACGTCAGATCGAGGTGATCCTCAACGCCTTCCAACAATTCGATTGGGATGACGTCTATGTCGCTTCCTGGATTCGGGAGCGCCTTGAAAACCCCCAACTCACCGGTTTCACTTCATGACTCTGCTCAGCCAAAATTTACCGGAAGATCGGCGTGGCAAACTCAAGACTTTGCTCGCTCAGGGCAAACTCGTCCGCGTCATGGAAGCCCACAACGGTCTCAGTGGCATCGTTGCGGACACCACCTGTGTTGAAGGAAAATCCGGTGACCAGTCGGTCACCCGTCAGTTCGACGCCCTCT
>JAUVMD010000001.1 GCA_030600405.1 Nitrospirota bacterium | reverse complement strand
TCCGGCTTGACGCGTTCATAGGTGACGCGCGGCTGGCCGGGAACATAGACATCCACCAGAACGTCACGACTGCAATAACCGCGGCAACCGACCTGGCCCAGGGAGCAACCGCCCTTTTCCATGATTTCGGCGGCGGCTTGGTGTTCTTCGATCTGTTTCTCGAATTCCTGGTAGACGTCTTCCGCGCCTTCTGCGATACCGCTCAGGCTTTTGCATACGGTAATCCTCACCGTGTCTTTTTTCGTGCTCGAGGCTTTGGCTTGTTCCGCCACAGCTTCCATGGGCCTTCTCCTATGACTCTATATAATCAATGAATTTAAGTTTCTTAATAGCCGCCTGTCCTCCGGGACCTCTAAGGGAGGGTAATCAGGAAGATGCAAATAATAATATAAATTCGCACAGGTTCCAAGAAATTTCCATAAAATCCGGCAAGGATATTTGGAAAAATCTCCGGGCCTAATCGTTGAATTCAAAGAAAATATGCTTCCTTATCAGAAGGGAAAAGAAATCTAAGGGGGAATTCAAGTGGCCGGGGCCGAAACCCTCTCAATCTCCACCCTTTAACCCCAGTCATGCCTCCCCAACCAGAAGAAATTTAATGAGAAACAGAACTCTGAGACGTTTTCCCCGTGTAGGATTGCTGGCAGATTGTGCAACGCCCGGGACTTTCAGGTGTTATGACAGAAAAGGCGGCAAGAGACAGGTTTTTAAAAGAATTCCGGACCCAAAAGACTCATTAAATCAAGGGACTAGTAATCCGATTTTGTTGTTATATTTGCCCTGGAAGTATTTCCCCATTTCCGTGAACCAGATATTGCCGTCCTTATCCAAAGTGATTTGAGTGGGATGGCTCCGTGGGTCAGGCAGTTTGTAATATCTCACTCCTTTATCGGTTCCTGGACGGGCCAGGGACAGATCCAGCTGGCCAATGGCATCGGGACGGGCGGCGGTGAACCAGACATATCCCCGTTTTTCATCGACCACGAGATCATGCGGGCCGCGCCGCTTGCCAAGAAAATATTCCACGATTTTCGGTTTTTCCCGGTTTAAATCCAGTTTCGCTAGTTTGCTGGCAAACATCTCGGTCAACCAAATCGTCCCATTCTCGGAAACGGTCATGCCATGCGGAACGGATTTTTCAGGAGGGATTATAATTTCCTCTACTTGCCCGGTTTTGATGTCCAGCGTACCCAGCTTATTAAAGAAAGTATTGACCCAGAACATGCCTCCCTGTGTGTACCATATCTTGTTTCCCACCAAGACCAAGGCGTGTGGGTTACCAGGTCCGATAGGGAATTCAGTGATCTCGCCGGTAATGGGATCCAGTTGACCTACCTTATTAGTCTGAAATTCCAGGAACCAGATTGTGCCGTCCGGAGCTTCTACTATTTGATGAGGTTCGCTGTGGGGAGATGGAATATCATATTCCTTAAAAGTGCCATTTTTTGGGTCCAGACTTCCGATGCGGTTGGCCCCTTCAGTGAACCAGATCAAGCCATTTTTAGCAATGGTAAGGAAATGAGGCTTGCTGTTAGGATGGGGCAGTTCGTACTCGGTAATGCCCTGGGAGGTCAAAGACTTAGCCTGGGAAGGATCCAGCTTGCCGATCCGGTTGGCATTCAGTTCGGTGAACCACAAGTTTCCCTGAGCGTCAAAGGCCAGATCGGCAGGACTGCTGTCTGGCGAGGGGGTATGGTATTCCAGGACGACTTCCCCATAAGCACTGGCAGAGACCGACAGGAAACATCCGCCTACCAACAGCATTAAGCGCAATTTGACAACCCACTTTTTGATCAAGATACTATCCTTTCAGTTCCTTAAATCTAGGCTATGTCTTTATAATATAACAGTATAACCCTAACCAAAAAAGGGTAAAGGAAATAGCCCGACTTTTTCACTTTTTTTGGGTTGATTGGCTTTAACCTGTGTAAATGAATAGTTTTAAGCAATTACGGGCGTTCTTTGGTTGCCGTGTGGTTTTTGATGCAGGATATCGCCCTTCCGCCATACTTCTATTTTTCGACAAACCGCAACGTGCCTTGGGTACTTCATTTGCTTGGTCCATCGAGTGTTTTCGTCTATGAGACATTAATCCCCATTGATACGAGTTTGCCCTTGTTTACGCTGTTGGATTCCAATAAAATTTAAAACCTTAAATAAAAAACCTAATTTTAGAAAGACTTATGATCCAAACTTCCGTTAAAGCTGACGACATTCTTAAACATAAAACCGATTGCCTGATTTTATTCAGTCTGGAGACAAAACCAGCGGGTCTTCTGAAACAAATCGACGGTCTGCTGAACGGCGCCCTGACGGCCGCGTTCCAGTCGAAACGCTTCGAGGGCAAACTCAACCAGGCTTTCCAGCAAAGCGTGCGCGGGTTGATGGGTGCGGATTCCATTATTGTTGTGGGACTGGGCAAATCGAAAGACGTTAAAGAAGAACAAATCCGTCAAGCCTCCGGCACCGGTGCCAAGGCGGCTGAAAAATCGCGCCATCGCAAAATTGCAATTTTCCTGGATGAGAAGAATGCAGGTAAACCCGCAAAATCCAAAAAAACTCAAATAGGAAGTCCTGTGGCCGCGGCATTGGTGGAGGGGGCTCAACTGGGGCTGTACCATTTCGATCAATACAAGAGCCCGGATAAGGATGATCCGCCGTCCCGCATCAACGAGATCACGGTTCTCGCATCTTCCAAATCTAAAATGAAGGATTACCAAAAGGGCGTGGATCAGGCAGAGAAATTGTGCGAGGCGGTGATCGCCACGCGCGATCTCCAGCACCATCCCAGTAACACCGCCACGCCTGCGTTTCTTGCGAAAGCCGCGCAAACGATGGCGCGCAAGCACAAGATCACCTGTAAAGTCCTTGAGAAAAAGGACATGGAAAAACTGAAGATGGGGTCTTTGCTGGGGGTGGCTCGGGGCAGTCATGAACCCCCCAAGTTCATTGTCATGGAATACAAAGGTGGTAAAGCCAAGGACAAGCCGGTGGTTATTATCGGCAAGGGCGTCACGTTCGATACCGGGGGCATCTCCCTGAAACCCGGTGCCGGCATGGACGAGATGAAGTTCGACATGTCCGGCGGTGCGGTCACCATCGGCACTCTGCAAGCAGTGGCCAGTCTGAAACTCAAAGTCAATGTCGTTGGCATCGTCCCCGCAACCGAAAACATGCCGGGTGGATCGGCCATTAAGCCGGGAGATATTCTCACTGCGTCTAACGGCAAGACCATCGAAGTGTTGAACACCGATGCGGAAGGACGATTGATCCTGGCCGACGCACTGGTGTACGCGCAACGGTACAAGCCCAAAGCGTTGATCGATCTGGCCACCTTGACCGGCGCGGTGATCATGGCGTTGGGGCATCAAGCCGCGGCGGCAGTGGGCACGGATTCGAAACTGGTCCAAAAATTGATCGAAAGTGGAGACGCCACTGGTGAGCGTTTGTGGGAACTGCCTTTGTACGAAGAGTTCGAAAAAGCCACGAAGAGCGACATTGCAGATCTCAAAAACATTACTTCCAAAGGTGTGGGCGCGGGCACGATCACCGGCGCGGCGTTTTTGAAACCATTCACCGGAGATTTTCCCTGGGCACATCTCGATATCGCAGGTACCGCCTGGACCTCCAATGAAAAACCGTACGTTCCCAAGGGCGGGTCCGCCTATGGCGTGCGCCTGCTCATCGATTACCTGAAAAACCTCTGATTCATGACCGATACGATCATCATGTTTGTCCACCTGATGGCCGCGGTGGTGGCGGCGGGAAGCAGTGTTTTCGGCCTGATCCTATTGTGGCCCCGCATCTTCAGTTCGAAGAAGGACGAAACGCTGGATGAAAATTCCGCTCCTTATAAAGTAATTGATCTGTTGGCGCCGACGGTTTTTACATGCCTGCTGTTATTGATCGGGTCTGGCGTTTATTACATGATGGAGAATTACACCGAGCAGGTCAATCTCAAGGATGGGTATTACAATATCCTCGGCATCAAACTGATTTTTGTGGTGGTGGCATTTTTGTTGAGCCTGTATCAAACTTTCGGCCTGCGTTCCAAAATTGCGCACCTGGACCTGCGGCCGGAAAACCGTGAATGGGTTCGCCCCACGCTGGAGAAAATGAAGTATTTGGGCGGTATCACATTGGGCGCCATTGTTTTCGCTTTTTTCATGGGCGTTTACCTTACTCGATATTAAAAAGTGGCTTGTACTGGTATTGGATTTTGAGTAGTATGCCATTGATATGAAGTCAGGAGTTTTGCGATGACAGAACAGGAATCGACCCCACCCCAACCGGCACCTGAAGAATCCTTGAAGGCGGAAATCCCCGCACCCGAAGGCTTGGAAGCCGACCCCTCAACCGAAGCGGAGGAAGAGATCGACCTGAATCATTTGTTTCCGGAAGAGGAGACCGATCTGAACGATTTGTTTCCGGAGAAGGAGATGCGGTCTCTTTTGAAGAAAGTTCAAAGGAATAAAAATGACCTGGGTAAAATGAAAGACAGTTTTTCGGATACTTTTAGCGAGTCGGATTCGGATTGATTTCCTGCCACACTCATTTGCACCGGACAAAAAATTCACGTTCTTCCAGAAAGTTGTTATCCAGAAAAACCTGCACCTTCCACTTGCCGTAAAATTTTGCCGCCTCGGCGTTGAGATGTGTAGACGCCGCCTGGTCTCCCACATTTAAAAATTCCAGAGCCAGCCAGCCGTCGGTTTCCTTTTGTTGTCCCACAAAGTCCAGATGACCCTGGTCTTGCAGCATTCCCTCGGGATTGAACCAACGCGCAGTGATGCGGTGTTCGCCGTATACCTTGAACCAGGTGGTCATCAGATACACCCGTTCCCGGCAATCAAATTCGCTGGCTGTTTGCTGGTCGATGAGGTCTTTTGCCAGTTTCAAGGTATAGGAAGGCGCATTTACCTCGGCAACACTCCCAGTCACAGGAAGTCCTACTAGAAGAAACAGGATGGGTATGATTCGCAGAGTCACAAAGCTATTGATGAATAGTTGAAGGGTGTTAATGAATGGCGTAGCCATCGGGCGCGGGAGCCCCGCGCAGGGCATGATTGTGCTGGATATTCGGTAACTTGTTCAAACGGTTGAGAACGCCCGTCATATGTTGGACTCCCAGATTGTAATGCAAGGCCGCAAAGGTTTCCCGCGCATGAGTAAAGGAATTGATTGCCATGGAAATCCGGTTCGCCTTCCAGTACATGTGCCCCATACCTTCATGAATGCTTCCCAGCACCCGGTTGGCCTTACCGTCTTTCAGCAAATCCAGGGATTCGGAATACCTTTTCTCGGCTTCCTGGAAGTGTTCCAGTTTCATATGAAGATCGGCCAGTTCCTTGATGGAGTCGGCCTGTCCCAGCCGGTCGGTAATCTGAGCATGATACCGAGCGGCGAGCAGATAATGTTTTTCCGCTTCTTCCGGTTCCCTGGCCCAGGCATATAAGTCGGCCAACGAATTATAAGTGGTGGCGACGCGATGAACGTCCTTGCGTTCTTCGTAAATGGCGATGGCCTTGTGATAATTGTCCGCCGCCTGGGGGAATTCCCGGTAGAAATAATTTTCCGACGCTTTTTGAATGTAAGAAGCCGCGATGTCCTCCGGCTCCGGATAGGGATTGATGGTGTGGTCCGTCAGCATCGGCAGACGCTTTTCGCTGATAATCAGAAACGGCATAGCCACCAACAGCGCAAAGCCAATTGCCAGCAGGAGGTTCTTCTTGTTCCAGGATCTTTTCATAAGACCGGAGTGGAGAATTTAAAAAACAGGAAATCGCCGCATCCCCATTTGCTATTCAATTATACCCCAGCCCGATTCGGAGGGATCAAATAATCATCCGGATTCCAGAGATTTTCAGGAACGATTGACCCGCAATCCTCGGGATACAAACTTGAAATCCAATAAGTTGCCGCCGTGCTCCTGCAGAGTCTGAGTGACAGCCTCCCGTTTCCGGGGAGGAACAAAAAAGGCGACACACCCGCCCCCGCCGGCGCCACATACTTTCGCGGCCAGTGCGCCTTTCTTTTTCGCGGCGAGGATCATGCGGTCCATGGATGCGGTGCTGATGCCCGTTGCCAGCGCTTTGCGGGCTTTCCACTCCTCGTTGAACCAATGATCGAACCGGGTCAACCGGCCTTGCTCCAATGATTTCTCCATTCGGCGCGCCACCTCGGCGATGCGTGACAGACTTTTATGCGCTTTCGGATTGCCGTCGATGACTTTCTTGTACACCGACCAGTTATTGATGCCGGAGTGATGCGGCTGGCCCGTGTAACACAACACAAACCGTTGGTTGAGGTCTTTAAGATCCATCGGCAGATGCCGCGGTGTTGTCTTTACCATTCCCGGTTGGATGGACTGCACCCCGCCGTACATGGCGGAATAATAATCCTGGGTCCCGGCAGGCACGTCGATGACCTGGGTTTCGATGTTCCGGGCAATTGCGATCATCTGTTCACGGTTGTAATGTCTCTTCGTGAAACGGCTGAGTGCACCGTTCAAGGCGATGTTCAATGCCGAGGAACCACCGATACCGGATCCCGCCGGGGCCTGGCAGTCCGTAATCAGATGCAAGCCGGTTTTCGGTTGGTAAAACCGAACCAGTTTGATGAGTAATACCAGGGGGTGCCTTTCGGGCAGGGCGGCGAGGTTGCGGAACTTTGCTTTACGTCCCAGATCGCGGGATTCGATGACGATGACTTTATCTCGCCGGGCGGTCAATTCCACCGAGGCGTACAAATCAATCGCCGCGTTCAGGGTCGGTGGGTTATCGAAAAAAAGATGGAGCGGCCACAGGTCCAGCGTGCCGCCGGCCAGATCGATTCGCGTGGGAGCCGAGCTTAGGATCATGTTTGCTCAAAGGGTGGGTGGGAATAAGTCAGATTTTATCTTTATTTTCTTCTTTAACGTCGTTTTCGCCGACTTCCAGTTCCTTTACTTTGGCGTTCAATTTATCCATCAACGTATCGAAGGAATCATTATGTATAACCTTGCCGAACTGGGACCTGTAATTCTTGATCAAACTTACTCCTTCAATCACGATATCGTATACCCGCCACTCGCTCGGGCTCTCGATCAATTTATAATCGACGTTGATCGAACCGTTTTTGCGCACCACTTCGGTTTTAACCATGGCGTATTTGCCTTTGACGATTTCGTCGACGTAATTGATTTTTTCGTCTGAGTAATTTTCGAGTTTGTTGGCGTAGGAATTTTCCAAAAGTTTGCCGAACACATCGACAAAGGCCTTTCGTTCCTCGGGAGTTATTTTCTTCCAGTGCTTTTTCCCCAGAGAACGTTTGCCCATTTCCAGGAAGTTGAACTTGGGAAAGATGATGTCCTTCATTTTGGTCCGCCGGGTCGTGCGATCGTTTTTGTATTGGGGATCGGTCACCACGTTGATCACCTGATCGATGGTGGCTTTGAGCCCTTCGGTAATTCCCGAGGCTTGAACCGCTTTCCCGGCTCCCAAAATCAACACCAATGAAAATCCGATGATCCACCATTGGTTTCGAAGAATTGTTTTGTTCATGGTCGATCCTTCCGTAGATGACACTAACAACATTCCAATATCGCCGAATAGGAGTTGAACCAAGAAGAGGTAGGTACAAGGTCCTCCCAAGCTTCCGTACGGCCATATAATCCATTGTAAAGCAAGGGATTAAAAATTTCAGGAAAATCTCATGCGTCTTGGAATCGGCGGCGTTCCGTCCGGCGTTGGGTTCATGAAATCAACCGGTTTAAGCTTGTTTCCCGCCCCGGTTTTATATACAGTCATCTTTTTTAACCGGCCGGATGAGACTCTCAACCCGGAGAATATTATGAAAATTCTCATTATCGGTGGCGGCGGGCGCGAGCATGCCCTGGCCTGGAAAATTGCGCAAAGCCCGCAAGTGACTGAACTGTTTTGCGCGCCGGGCAACCCCGGAACGGCACAGGGGGCCACCAACCTCGACATCCCCGCTGACGATTTCGACGGCCTCTTGCAATTCGCACTCGACCAATCCATCGACCTGACGGTGGTGGGGCCGGAACAACCGCTCGTGCTGGGTCTCGCCGACCGGTTTCAGGAGAGGGGGTTGAAAGTGTTCGGTCCTTCCGCGAAAGCCGCACAACTCGAGGGCAGTAAAGCCTTCTCCAAAAACCTGATGCAGAAGTATAGTATCCCCACTGCGGCATACGCGGCGTTCGATGACCCGGAAGAAGCGCGCGCTTATCTTAAGGGCAAAGGTCCGCAGGTGGTGAAGGCTGACGGACTGGCGGCGGGAAAGGGTGTCTTTGTGTGCGCCAACGAAGCGGAAGCGGTGGCTGCCATCGGCCAGATCATGAACGATAAAGTTTTCGGAGAGTCGGGCAACCGCATCATCATCGAGGAACGGCTGGAAGGGCAGGAGGTGTCCCTGCTGGCGTTCACCGACGGCACCACGGTGCTCCCGATGGAAGCCGCGCAGGATCACAAAGCGGTGTTCGACGGCGATACCGGACCCAACACCGGCGGCATGGGCGCCTATTCCCCGGCTCCCATTTTCACTCCCGAACTCAAACAGAAGGTGATCGACCAGATCATGGTTCCCGCCGTCAATGGCATGCGGGCGGAGGGCACTCCTTACCAGGGCGTTTTGTATGCGGGGTTGATGATCACTCCCAGCGGTCCCAAGACGCTGGAGTTCAACGCGCGGTTTGGCGATCCGGAAACCCAGCCGCTGATGGTGCGGATGCAGAGCGACATCGTTCCCATCATGGAAGCCTGTGCCGACGGCACCCTGGATTCGTGTTCGCTGGAATGGAAACGCGACACGGCGGTGTGTGTGGTGATGGCGTCGGAGGGCTATCCTGGATTGTATGAAAAGGGCCGGCCGATCCGCGGTCTCGATCAGGCCAACTCGCTGCCGGGAGTCACCGTGTTTCATGCAGGCACGCAACAAGTGGGAGACGATATCGTCACCAGCGGCGGCCGGGTACTCGGTGTCACTGCGTTGGGAGGCAATGTGCAAAAGGCGATTGAAAAAGCTTACCAGGCGGTCGACAAAATCCAGTGGCAGGGTGCTCAATTCCGCAAAGACATCGGCCAAAAAGCCCTCTGATTTTACCGCCGAGGGTGTAGAGAATCCTCAGTCCAACTGCGGTTCTTTGGTGTCTTTGACGACTTCCATCTGTTTGTTGAACAGTTTGGCGGAGAGGACCCAGGAACCCCAGGAGATCAGAACGATGGTGCCGATGCCGATACCGGCCCACAGGCCGACATTGCCGGTTTCTCCCATCCCCCTTATAAAGATGAACATTCCCAGCGGCAGGGCCATAATGAACCCGAAGCAGGTGAGCAACATGGAGCTTCGGGCGTAGTACTTGGGCCGGACGTCGATATTGAGTTCGCTCAGGTACTTCTGGTTCTCCGGCACGGCGGCATCGAGCAATTCCACCTCGCCCTCGCATTTGGGGCAAAACTGGCCGCCCCAGAACGCGTTCTTGCACTGCAAGCAAAATTTGACCATAATCTCGAATCCGGCATTGGGATGAATCGATGGGGACATCATACGCCATCTGTCCCTCAAGCCAAAGAGGAAAGGAAGAAGATGCCCGGAAAACAGCTCATCATACTGGCCCACGGCGGGGCCGGGTCCGACAATGCCCACTCCGACGGCACCGACCGCGCCTGCCAACTCGGTTTGGAGTTGATGCAGGCCCGAACTCCCGTTCTGGAAGCGGTCTGCCGGGCGGTAGCTATCCTGGAAGATGATTCCCGCTTCAACGCCGGAACGGGATCGCGCAAACGTACCGACGGATCGGTACGGATGGATGCCGCCTGCATGGACAGTCGTCGTCGCTTCGGGGCGGTTTCGGAGATCCAGCACATCAAAAATCCCATACACGTCGCCTGCGGTGTGGCGGACTCCGAATATCAGTTATTGACCGGGGAAGACGCGCATCAATACGCCGTCGAACTGGGATTTAAAAAAGTGGACCTGACCCGGATTGAATCCCATGCGCCGGGCACCGATACCGTGGGCGCTGTGGTGTTCGACGGCGATCAGTTCGCCGCTGCGCTTAGCACCGGCGGCACCGGCGGGTCACGTCCCGGTCGGGTGGGCGACGTGCCGCTGATCGGCTGTGGATTGTACGTGGGAGAACATGGCGCGGTGTGCGCGACCGGGCATGGCGAATCGATTACCCTCAACCTCACTGCCTACCGGACCTACGAAATGCTGGGACAGGGCATTGCGCCGCAAGAAGCATTGGAGACCGCGTACGGTTGGTTTGAAGATTCGCAGGACATCGGCCTGTTGATCATAAGTCGCCAGGGTAACGCCGGCGGTTCCAACCGCAATATGGCCTGGTCCATCCTCACCGGAGATTAATCATTCTCCCTTCCTTAATTAATTAAATTAACTATTATTTATACGACGGTGAGAGGTACTTGGTCGGTGTCGAAGAGGGTGGTGATGTCGCTGAAGCGGATGCCGGCGAGTTCGAGTGTGGTGGGGAGTTGCGCGCCGTTATACACGAGATTCCATAAGCCGTTGCCAAGCTCGGAAAGATTGTCGATCGTCTGGCTGAGCATATCCTGGCGCAGAACGCCGAACAGATCCAGTCCCGTCACCGCCCACTTGATGTTGATCTCCAGGCACCGGTGGTAAAATCCCAACTCCAGTTGAATCGCGTTGAGGTTTTTTCTTAAAGGATGCGCCCGCCGCGCTTCGGGAAACAGCGCTTCAAAATCTTTTTCAATGGACCGCGCCTGCCATCCGGTCAGCAGATAACCCACCCCTCGCCAATCGAGCAGTCGCAGTTGTTGCACATGGCTTGTGACCCGGTCGACCAGGTCGCCGGTCATGTAAGGCGCCAGGTGCAGTTGGGAATGTTCCTTTTTTTTGAGATCGTTGAGACCCGACAGGTCCTTGTACAGTTCCCGCAGGCAGGTATTGAGATGGGCGATGCTCACCGGGTCATCGGGTTGGCGCGTTTCCTTGAGCGAATGTTGAACGACGTCGAGGTTGCGGTCGGCCTCTTCCGTGTAATTGATCTCCGGAAAATCCAGCAGGCGGTGGAATCTTTCCGGCGACAGGGCGGGATCGGTGCCGGACTGGTCGATCAGCCATAGCCGTCCCTTGCGGATGCGATTCACCTCGCGCAGGGTTTCGACCAGCAAGTCCAACGGCTCGCCCGACTGCTCGAACGGGGTCAGGTCGGTGCCTTCACTCAGAATTTTTTTGAGAATACGTTTCGGGTCGCGCATGCGAAATTATTCCGTGAGGCGTTTGACCTACGGATTTCGAAAATCAATCGGATGGCAACGATTATATACTACCTCGCTCAATGAGAACGGATAGATCGGGGGAAAGATTCTTTTGCAGGATTCTTTGGATCGCCGCCAGCGTGCCGGACTCCGCCTTCGAGCAACTGCCGCAGGCGCCCTGGTAGCGGATCCGCAGGACGCTGTTTTCGAAGTCTTCGACCAGTATATTGCCGCCGTCCGCCGCCAGCAGGGGCCGGATGTGTTCATCCATGTAGGCGTCGATGACTTCCGCCTTGACGGGGTCGCTGAACGTGTCGAAATTTTTAAGGTCTATTTCGTCGAGAAGGGTTTTTTTCTTTTCGCCTGCTTCCTCCGCATTGTCGTAATAGACCAGCGACTCCTCGATGGTCTGGATGATGGGATCGATCAAGAGTTCCCACTCCTCGGCGGAGTCGAGGGTGACGGACACGAAGCGGTCCTGGATGAGCAAAGCAGTGACTACGCCGAAGCTGAACAGGGTTTCGGCGAACGGATCGCCTTCGGCCTCTATATCGTTGTTGAACGAGCGCATGCCGTGGGCGATGGCCCGGGTATTGAGGTTGAACTTGAGAGCCGCCGGATTGGGAGTCGGCTCCGTTGCCACGACCATGAACTTTCGTGTCTGAGCTTCCATTCAGTTTCCTTAATGCAGTGATAGGGATTCGCTCGGTTCCGGTGATTCTATGGGGAGGGCCGGTTTTGAAGCGTTTCGGGATTAGATGCGGACCAGCAGGCAATGGATTCAATTCCTTCCACTGGTGGGATTGGTTTTTCACCGAAAACCTGTTACATTTCTTCGGTGATCTCCGGGATTTTTTCCGCGCCAGCGGGAAGCAGGCTCCCTAATCTTACATTGCAAGCGAGGGTGGCGGAATTGGTAGACGCCCAGGACTTAAAATCCTGTGAGGGTAACCTCGTGCGGGTTCGATTCCCGCCCCTCGCACCAAATAAATTAAGAGGTTAAAGCCTTTCGGCTGCAACCCCTTTTTTTTGACAGAACCTTATGTGTAATTTTGGTGTCATTGCGTGCGGAATCCGCACAGCAAACACCCTGGGAACATAGGAAATTTCATGTTGGAGGACCCGGTATAAGACCGGGGGCGCGGGAGAAATTTCAAGAGAATGCATCTTGACCTATACAAGCTATTACCTCGCCAAAAATCTCTTTAAATTGAGCGGCGAAACAGCCATTTAGCGGGATCGGGACTTTAGTGAATTTTGATGGCTGCAGGGCAGTACCCGGTACGCTGGGTGTCGAGTATCTTGCGGTTGAGGTCTGTGATTAATGACCAGCTGCAGTGAACGGTTTTGGTGGAAGTAAGCAAAGTACCCATCTGCCGGTCCATTTCCCAGATATAGGCTTTTCTGTTATCGTCCAATTGATTGGTGGTGAATTTATAACCGAACATTTTTTGTGCCGTGCTGATGTCCTTGCCAATAAACGAGTCCAGGTATTCATCGTTCATTTGCACAAAAACCGGAGGGGAGTAGTTTTTGGTTTTGAGAATGCTGCACCCGCTCAAAAATACTATCAGCCCGAAAATGACAATCTGTTTCACAGCGACGCTCCTTTTCAACTGGCTATCGGTGTTCGGTTGAACCCGTAAAATTTCAAATTCCTATATTAAAAGTGTAAGGCTTCACCCAAATTATACAAATGTTTCTTTTGGGTTGATCCTGTTTGTTTTTGAATATTAAGAAGGCCCAATGTTGTTTCAGTTACCTCCTTCATTGGAATGGGAGCATTTAGGGCCTTTTTGTTTTGCAATTTGTTTCCCACAGGCGAAATGGTCAAGTTGTATAATTTGAGTGGCGGATCGCCCTGCAAACCTCACAAAACCTGACACTTTTGAAGCCACCCAGCGGGTTCAACTTTTTAAGAAATATTAAGATTCAGGTGGGTTCGATTCCCGCCCCTCCGCACCATCCCCAAACACACCATCGAGTTGGCCGGATACTTTGAGGAAATAAAAAAAGGCAGTCCCGTAGGGGAACCGCCTGCTTCAGAATAAACGTTTCCTATGTTAATCCGGGGAGCTATTTGCCTCTGCCGGGATTAAGGTTTTAAATCAAGTGTTGGATCAAACACCAAACACTCCAACCGGAGTGGGAAAAGGATTCAACTACTTGGGCATCACGTTATGGGCCTGGGGTCCTTTATCCCCAACGTTCATTTCATACTCAACGGCCTGGCCCTGCTTCAACGTTTTGAACCCTTCCTGCTGAATCTGAGAGAAATGAACAAAAACATCTTTGCCTTCATCGGTCTCGATAAAACCATACCCTTTGCTGTTGTTGAACCACTTCACTTTTCCCTCTGCCATAGCGAAATCTCCCCCAAAATGTAAATTGAAAGGCATATCCTACCACAAGTCGGTTTTTTTTCCAGTGGGGGACCTGACAAAAAAGGGTGGAATTTTTGCGGGCTCCCAATATCCAAACTTCAATATGTACATATCATTGAATTTAAATAGATTATTGACTTTTTGAGAGTGGTGAAGGGATTAGGAATTTCACATTTTTCAGGCCATTGAGTGCTCAACTCAAGATTGCGGGACGACTTCAAACCCGGAAATTGATTCATCCGTCGCCTGTCATTTCCTTATATAATTCGCGGGTACTATCATCAGCTCATCCATCTTTGGAGACAGGAGTGAGTTCATATGATCCTCCAACTGGGTTCTCAACACTATTCCCCTCAACGTATTTTCTGTATCGGTAAGAATTATGCGGAGCATGTCAAAGAGCTGGGCGGCAGTGCACCCGGCCAACCGGTCGTGTTCATGAAACCTGTGTCTTGCCTGGTGCCTCCCGGTGAGACGATTCGGATACCGGCGCATGGCAACAACCTGCACCACGAGGCGGAAGTGGTCGTGTTGATCGGGGCAGCGGGAAAGGATATTCTAGAGTCCGACGCCGCATCACATATTGCCGGGTTGACACTGGGTCTGGATCTGACCCTGCGCGATGTGCAGTCGGACATGAAAAAGAAAGGCTGGCCGTGGGAAATTTCCAAGGCCTTCGACCAGAGTGCCCCTCTCGGAACATGGACTCCCCATGACGGCACACTACCACTCGATAACATACCGTTTCAGTGTTCGGTCAATGGTGTCGTGCGTCAAACCGGCAACAGTGTCGAGATGATGTTTCCGATTCCTCATTTGGTTCATTATTTGAGTGGCATCTGGGAATTGATGGAAGGGGATTTGATATTCACCGGCACACCGTCGGGAGTCGGGCCGTTAAAGTCCGACGACCGCGTCACCCTGCACAGCGACCTGTTAGGGACCTTCGAATGGCTACTGGCCTGAATCCTCCTAACCCGCCTGAACTCATTCGTTTTCCCAAGGGTGCCTGGCCCGGCGGAAACTGCGAATCCATTTAAAAATCCCTGGGGGCTAAATACTTCAAAAATATGTGTTATTATAAGTTACAAATACATTAAATGTTAATTAGATAATCTTTTAGGGATTGCTTAGGAGCCGCTATGTTCTCTGAAAAAAGTGTTCATCCAAGATTGTGTTTATGGGGATATGGAGTTTTGATCCTTTTGTTTTTAATGGGAGTTATGACCGGATGCTCCAGTCGTGTGCCAGAGACGGATAAATTTTATAGTTCTGAGGAAGGAGTGCAAGAAAGCGCCACGGACAAGGCTGCCTCTCTTGCACCCGCCGAGCCCTCAAGCCAACCTGCCGCTCCTGGTACCGTCCATTCAATCCCTAACCCCCCCTATTCTCCGGCCGACCGCGAGGTTGTTCTGCGATACGCAGAGAAGGGGGAAAACGATTCAGCGAATCTGGATCAGGCTTTAACGCTGGTTCAAAGAGCAGAACAACTTTCCCCAGCCGAACGGACGATGGAGGATTATTTGATTCTTGCGGCTCATTATTGGTTCAAGGATGATATGAATCAAGTGATTCAACATGCCAACCAGGGGATCATGTCGAAGTCGGACAGCCAAAGGGTGAGGGCCAATATGTTTATTTATTTAGGTTATACCTACGAGAGCAAGAGTCCGACCATGGCCCGGTCTTATTTTAAGCAAGCCGCTCAGGTAGATCCCGATTTTTATAAAGGCCACTATGAGTCAGGCCGCATCTTTTTTCTGGAGAAGAAATACTCTAAAGCTCAGGCACCCCTTAAACAATCCTTAAATTTGAATCCGGAAAGTGCAGATGTTTATGGGATGCTGGGTCAAATGTTTTATGGAATGGACCAGTATGAGGAAGCGGCGGAATCCTTGGAAAAAGCCTTGGCAATGAGCCCGCAAACTCACTGGATACCTCTCAAGTTGGGCGACACCTATTTTTATGGACTGAAAAAGAGGGAAGAGGGAGGCCGTTATTATCAACAAGCGGTTTCAAAAGGCGGTTCAGATCCCGAGGCACATTACGGATTGGCCCTTTACTATAGATACAAAAATGAATACCAAAAAGCAGACGAGCATTTACAAAAAGCCATGGTTTTGGATTACAGGAATCCGAAATATAAACGAGAGCTCGAAGATATGAATTCCGAAAAAAGTGAAATGAAAAAGGGAATTCGAAAATATCAACGGGCCATCGCGGCAAATCCGGGGGACCCCAATCCTGTGGCTCAACTGGGGAGATATTACCTGAGATGGGGGAAGTATGACAAAGCGGGGGAACAATATAAAAAGGCAGTTCAGTTGGCCTCAATAATAAAAATTCCTGAGGCACCTGCAGCTAAGCCAGACTCTGACCAGCCGACCGAGCCTCCAGTAAAGGAGCCTTCCAAGGTGCCGGAGTTCGCCAACCAATTAGGATGGTTTTATCTTAACGATAAGAAATATGCTCAGGCTGAGCAAGCTTTCAAGGAGGTCCTTAAGGTGGATCCTAAGTATACGGAGGCCCAGTTCGGGTTGGGCCGAACCTATGAGAATCTGAAGCAATATGACCTGGCCGCCTCTCATTACGCCCAAACCGTGGCCTTGGATCCACAACACCAGGACGCGCAAGAGCGCCTCACCGATTTAAAGAAATCTGAAAAATTGATGCCGGTGGGGGAGATGGTCGAAACGCAGGAAGGAAACACGGATAAAAAGTCAGTGGTGAGGGTTAGAAAATGAACCGGGGGAAGCTGTTGATTTGAAGAGAGTGCGGGCGATTTCGTCGGGGGTGAGAGGTGCCGTGATAGTGCCCGGCAAGCCGGTGATTTGGCTTTTATCTTGATATACTTGCCGCACGGGCGCATATTTATAATGAAAAACGGGGGGATTATGAAGAAGCTTTTAATCGTATTGGCAGGTTTCTTGTTTATTACGGGGTTCATTTCCATGGCCTGGGCGCATGGTCCGTATGGAAGTGGCTCCGGTTACAGGAGTCACGGCTACTCGAAGCCTCACTTTAAGAGACCTTCCTACCCACGAGTACATCAGCGCCACAACAAGCATTTCCACCATCAGCGCCATAACAAGCATTATCGTCATCAGCACCATAACAAGCATTATCGTCATTACCGGCCATATTACGGCCCGCTCGTAAGATATTACGATTATGGGGACAGTCCGCCAAGAGAAGAATCGCAGCAAGTTCCGCAACATTCTCCTTTTACTCGCACTTACTACAAAAATAATCCTGAACCTTGGTTTCTCTATGGTAAGGGAAAACAACTGAGGCAGATGGGTATTCTCCCGCCCATCCCGCAAACCTCTCGCGGATTGAGGTAATCCCTCCGGGCCGGTCGACGGCCGCCTGATAATGATAAGTGGAAGAATGGAAAGATATATTTTGCCGCGCCGCGATATACCCCCTCATTCAACCCCATAAAAGACAGCGTGTTCTCGACCGTCTCGGAGATACTTGGAAGATTCTGAAAAATATATGTAGGGAGTCTGAACTTCCCCTCAAACTGAAATTTTTAAGCAGTGCCGAGACAATCCAGCCCTCTAATACCCCAAATTTAACCCCAACCTCGTTAACCTCCGAATTTCAAGAATTCACCTAGACTGACAAAAATTGTCTTATTGTTTCAAATTAAACTCAATTTTTGGTCACTTCTCTTAAAGATGGAAAATTGAATGATTTTCAGCATTTGATGGAGCAAATAGACGGATTTTCATATCCTTATTTGTTTCATTTGACCAAGATTTCGTACAGTTACACTAACTGAAAATATTTATAATTTCTTAACTACCTGTTAACAAGGGGTTTAGAGGAATGCCGAATATTCTGTCTAAATGGCACAGGGATTGCTTTATTAATAATATCCATTAAGGAAAAAATTACCGGGGTTTCGAGAAAACCCCTCTTTATTTCCCCCCCCAACTTTTAGAGGGGTTTTCTCGGACCGGTTTAATTACAGCGTACTGAAATTAAACGAGCAACCTGAGGAGGCAAGGCATGTTTTACCAAGTTCGCATCACAAGACCAGATGGTACCGTGAAGAAGATAGTTTCCGAAAAAAAATTAAACCGAATACACTGGGAAAATTTTCAGAAGAGTGAAGAGGAAATCGGATTGGTAACTGCTTCCAAACAGCAGGTTCCGGCTTGGGTCAAGCAGAAGCTGGATCTGGAGTATCCGGAAACCTATTCGGATCTAATGAAAAATAAAGGTTGATTGTAGTTTATTTTCTGATGTAGAGAGTCCTCGCCCTTCCTCATCGGGGTCAGGCTCGAAGCTGTATTAAAAATCTTCCCTTAGATTTTTAATGTGGAGCAATCTCCGGAAACGGGGGTTTTATTATGATATTTACGGCTCTCCGTATAACCCTCCGTTATCGTCTTTCCCTCATTGCACTTAATTTATCTTCTGCTTTCCTATTTCTATTAATAATTTGTTAATATATAACTCGCTACGCGCGTTTGGCTCTCGGTAAATATTATTGGATCGCGGTGGAAAAGGCAATTACCTATAATTAGTAGAATTCCATGAGTGACCCTTCAGATACTGAATCCATAAAGCATCTTAAAGAGGATGTTTCTAATAATCCGGAAGACATTCAGGCCCACCTGAAGTTAGGCCATGCCTGTCTCAAGGAGTTAAACGGTACCGAAGCGCTAGACGCCTTTCAAAAGGCCACGCGCCTGCAACCGGATTGTGCCGAAGCTTATTTTGGGCTGGCCAAGTCTTTCGATGCCCTCCAGCGGTACGACGAGATGCTGGACGCGTTCAAGGAAGCCTGCTGGCTCAAACCCGATTGGCCGGAAGCCCATTACAATCTTGGATTGGGGTACATGGTGGTGGGTCTGTACGAAGATGCCCTTGAGCCGCTCAAGGAAGCTGTCAAAGTGAAACCGGACTATGCCGAGGCTCACCGCGTTCTCAGTCTGGTGTATAAGCTGACCGGTTTTACCGAACTATCAGAATTTCATAAAAAAGAAGCCAGTCGCCTCAATCCCGATTTTGCTGAATAAAAAAAACCGGCCCCCTCCCCTAACAAGGAACCGGCATCCTTCCTTTTTTAAATCATTCACAGTTAAACATTCGAGTTACGGCCCATCGCCGCATCAATCGGTTGGTGTGCCATATCCAAAGCCGCTTGGTGCGGAGCATATGGGAAATCCTGGGCCTGATATCTGGCCAAGTGTGCCGCCGTATCCAGAATCTGGCTGGCGGTTTTGATCCCCTGTCCCCCGCACGGCCATGAAATTGTGTCCAAAGCATGGGAGCCCCCTTTTCCTTTACTTTCAACTCTTTGGTCAGGTCATCCAGTTTCCAGTACGAATAATAAACTTTTAAATTCAATCAGTTAAAAATAAAGGCAAATTTTTAAAACAACCGTCTATACTTAATATGAAACCATGAAATAGATTTTTTCAATAATTCGGATACGGGAAAGAACTCCAATCTGGGAACTAAAAAGGGATAATCAAGAACGCGGAAAGCGGAAAGGGGATTCCTGTATAAATTAGCCAATTTCAGACCTTTTGGTTTGGTAAGTTTGGGCTTTGAATCCGGCCTCACAGGCCCTTTATCAATCCCAAATCCAAAATTGCCCAAACCGGGAAACTCAATATTTTCAAGGTAATTAAAGAAGTTGACACCTCAGTAATATGCGTTAGAATTTTTCTATACCTATCTGTTTTAAAAGGTAGAATTTGGAAAAGTACGTTGAAATTTCGCCGACAATATGCCCGATTTGGGGTAAATAGGTTGCCTTAGGGTGAAATCAGCGGATTTTTTTACGGCCCCATTATGAATAAGAAGAAGGGGCCGTATGCCCACTCAATTTTTGATTTTGGATGAGTTTAATGGCCAAAGCTCCAGCCAAAGGAATTGCCCAAACACTTCAGGATGTTCTGAGCAACCTTCAAAACCAATTGAAGGAGAAGACCGTAGCATTGGCTGCGGCGGATAAGAAAATTGCGTCTCTGTCCGGTGGCCAGGGAGGAGACCTTACCGTTGAACTGGACGCGGAGAAAGAAAAGCGAGCCGAGGCCGAAAAACTATTCAAGGAAGCTAAAGCTGAAATTTCCCAACTCAAAAAACAAGTTAGCGAGGGTTCCTCCAACGGCAAAGGGGCTTCTTCCGCCGAGCTGACTCGGGAAACTGAAAAGCGGACCCAAGTAGAAAATGATCTGGAGGAGCGGACGGCAGAGTTACGAAATGAACAACTAGAGTTACTTGAAATGAACAATAAGTTGCTTGCCGAAACCCAGGCCCGCAAAAAAGTGGAAGCGGAACTTCAAGACAAAGCCGGCGACGAGGCGGGCATACCCGATGCAGACCATCAAAAAGAAATTGCTCTGCGTGAAAAGGCAGAGGCAACCCTCCAAGAGACCCAGTCGAAACTGGAAGAGTCTCAATCCAAATTGAAGGAGACTGAAAGTAATCAAGGGCAGGGTTCCGGCGAGATGGAGGCGATGGAACAAGAAATGGCAACTCTTCTGCAATCTCAGGAATCACTTAAGCAGGAAAAAACAAATCTGGAAACTCAGTTGAGCGAAACACAGTCTCAGTTGACAGCGGCACAAAATCAACAAGGTCAAGTCGGTGCTGAAACCAAGGCTCTTGGAAATGAGCTGGACGAAGTCAAAAAAACCCGTGACCAACTGCAGGAAGCAAAAAGCCACCTGGAAGAAGATACGGCTCTCCTTGAAACCAAGGTCAGGGAACTGCAATCTCAACTGGCAGAGGCAAAAAAAACAACCGGGGATCCTTCGGCCGTGAAAGCCGCTAAGGCAGAGTTGAACGAGGTCCGCAAGTCCAAGCAAGCTTTAAAGGCCGATAAAGCCAAACTGGAAGCGCAGGTGAAGGATTTGGAAGCGAAACTGCTATCTATGCCGAAAGCTTCCGCGGCGTCTA
>JAUVMD010000102.1 GCA_030600405.1 Nitrospirota bacterium | reverse complement strand
CGCATCACTTGGGTCGGCGAAGTCGTGGCGGCATCGTATGCGGGGATGATCGCCGAGGCGAACGACAACCCGACGCCGATCAGAAAATAGAGGCTCACCTGATCCCAATCGAAATTCACCTCGGTCACCTGGGTGGGGGCATACAGATTGTTGACGGTGATCGCGACCGCTTCCAGTGAAAACTGCGCCATATAATATCCGAACCCGATGCCGATCAGGGACCCGATAGCCCCGATCACTCCCGCTTCCAGCAGGAAAATAGAGGCGATCAACCCTGGCGTTGCGCCCAGGGCACGCAGGGTACCGATCTCCGTTCTGCGGCGCACCACCGAAAGGGAAATCATATTGTAAATGAGGTACAGGCCGACCAGCAAAGCGACGAAGCTGAGTGCCGACAGATTGTATTGAAACGCACGCAACATTTTTTCGACCTGCCGGTTTTTGCGCTCGGGCCGGTCCACCCGCAAATGATCGGGAAGCACTTCGGAAATCATGCGTTGCATGCGGGGGAAATCCTTGTTCTTCAAAAACTCCACTTCAATGCGGTCCAGCTTGCCGATTTTGCCCAGTACTTTTTGCGCCGCGGCGATATCCATGATCACGTAATTGCCGTTCAGCGCTTTAGCGATCCCCTTATGCTCCAGAATGGCGTTGACGTTCAAGGTTTGTTCCCGGCCGTCGATGATGAGGCGAAGTGGATCGCCGGGTTGATAGTCGGTGTCGGGGATAAACTTTTCGGGCAGGACAACGCCGGCAGGATCCAGAATGATTGGCAGGAGTCCCTTTAAATCATGGCGGTTGGTTTTGAGGGAGAAGTCCCGCACACCGCTGTCCTGAAGCAGGTCGGTGCCCATAATTTCGACCACCTCGTTGCTGTTCACCTCCACACCATAGCCGCGGATGACGGGATAGACTTTGATCCATTCCCGGAGCGGCAACAAGCTTTTAAAATGTTGTTCATCGAAAGGCATGCCCTCCGCTTCGATCACCACATCCGCCCGGCCCAATACCAGGTCGACGCTTTCACTAAAAGACAGCAAAGTTTGCCGATTGGCCAACTGGATACTCAAAAAAACCGAAACGCCGATGGCCACTCCAAAGACGGTGATAGCAAACCGGAAAGGATCGCGGACCAAAGGACGCAGGATGAGCGCGGTGAACAGATCCTTGAAATAAAGCAGAAAGCTCATAATTGGCGGATGGTCCTCCTCAGACTCATTTCAAGGTTGCCAGTGTGCCGTCGCGGATTTCGAAGTGGCGGTTGCCGTATTGCGCTGCCAGTGGATTGTGCGTGGCCACGACAATGATGGTTTCGAAATCTTCACTGGCTTGTTTGAGGAGGTCGAGAATTTTGACCCCGTTTTCAGAATCGAGGTTCCCGGTGGGTTCGTCCGCCAGCAGTAAAGCCGGCTGATGCACCAGTGCGCGGGCGATGGCCACCCTCTGCATTTCGCCGCCGGACAATTCGGCGGGAAACGAACGGGCGCGGTGTTTCAAGCCGACGTAATCCAGCAACGAGTCGATCCTTTCCTTGCCTTCGCGCGAGGCATGGCTGAGTAATAGAGGCAGTTCGATGTTTTCGATGACCGACAAGGTGGGCATCAGATTGAAAAACTGGAAGACGAAACCGATGTCCCGGCGGCGGAGTTGGGTCAATTCGCCGTCGCTCATTCCGGAAAGCGAATGGCCGTTCAGGTAAATTTCTCCCTGGTCCGGCTGATCGAGGCCGCCCATGCAATTCAGCAGTGTGGTTTTGCCACCGCCGCTGGGACCCATCACCGTAACGAAATCCCTTTTCTCCAGGCTCAGGCTCACGTCCGATAGCGCGGTAATCCGTGTCCCGCCCGCCTGAAAATATTTAGAAACCTTGTCGAATCGAACAATCATGATTGTGTGAAAAAATACTCCAGAGGATGAAAAAGGTCCAGTCGTTCCCAGGAGAATTATGGGAACGAGCGGTCAATCTTATCAAAAATTGGCCGTTCAGTGGGGTTTCTCCCAGGCGCTCATTATCCTATTGCCCGTTTACTCCCTATCGAAACAGTGGTGCAACCCTCCTTTTCAATGTATGATTGCCTGAAATCAAACTCCAATTTAATCATTTTGGTTGGCAGGATAGCTCATGGCAATTTCCCAAAAAGTTCACGATTTTATGGAGCGAGCCTCGTGGATTCGCAAGATGTTCGAAGAGGGTATTCGGCTGAAGCAGGAATTCGGCGAAAACAGCGTATTCGATTTGTCCTTGGGCAATCCGGTGGCGGAACCGCCTCAGGAACTGGTGGAGGCCATGATCGCCGCCGCGAAAGATCCAACCACCGGCCAGCATCGCTACATGCCCAACGCCGGATACGAGGCCACCCGCCAGGTGGTGTCAGAATCCCTCTCCGAAGAATGTAAGGTTTCCCTGTCTCCCGACGACATTGTAATGGTATGCGGTGCGGCCGGCGGATTGAATATCACTCTCAAAACCCTGCTCGATCCCGGTGATGAGGTGATCGTGTTCGCGCCTTATTTCGTAGAGTATTTGTTTTATGCGGACAACCACGGCGGCAAAGCGGTGGCAGTGAATACGCGTGACGATTTCTCGATCGATTTGGAATCGTTTCGGAGCGCGGTGACATCTAAAACAAAGGCGGTGATCATCAATTCGCCCAACAATCCGACGGGTGTCGTGTATTCCCGGCAAGCCCTGCAGGAGTTGGCCGATGCGTTGCGGGAGAAGTCGAAGGAAATTGGACGGGCTATTTACCTGATCTCCGACGACCCGTACAAAAAAATCGTGTTCGACGGCGTGGAGACGCCGAATGTTCTCGACTTGTACCAGAACAGTATTTACATCACCTCGCATTCCAAGGATTTGGCGGTGCCGGGAGAGCGCATCGGTTATGTCGCTGTCCACCCGCAGGCGGAGGACGCGACGGAGGTGATGGCCGGGCTCATCTTTTGCAACCGGGTGCTGGGATTCGTTAACGCACCGGCCCTGTTCCAGCGGGTGGTGCAGAAGGTTCAGCACGTCACGGTGGATGTCGAGCAATACCGGAGGCGGCGGGATTTCCTTTATAAGGAACTCACCGGTATCGGTTACGAGGTGGTGAAACCGCAAGGCGCGTTTTATTTTTTCCCCAAGGCGCCGATTGCAGATGAAGTGGAATTCGCCAAACTGCTGGCCGAGAGAAAAGTGCTGGTGGTGCCCGGGCGCGGGTTCGGCACGCCGGGCTATTTTCGGATATCCACCTGCTTTCCCGACCGGGTGATCAAAGGTGCTCTGCCGGGTCTGGCGTCGGCCTACCGGGAAGCCACGAATAAATAAGGCTTTTCCGGAGTTTTAAATTTTGTTTTGGAATCTGGGGATTTTGATAGAATAAGAGTATAAAGCGTCAAGAAACAGGAAATTTTTAAGGATTGGAAACCATCATGAGTTTAAACCCGGATCAAATCAATCGTTACAGCCGCCATTTGCTTTTGCCGGAAGTGGGCATGGAAGGCCAGGAGAAAATCTGCAACGCCAGGGTTCTGTGTATCGGAACCGGGGGGTTGGGCGCTCCCGTGTCTTTGTATCTGACCGCCGCCGGCGTCGGTAAATTGGGACTGATCGATTTCGACGTCGTCGATAAAAGCAATTTACAACGGCAGATCGTCCACGGCGAATCCACCGTCGGCAAACTGAAAGTCGACTCCGCCAAAACCCGCCTCGCCGATCTCAATTCGGATGTGGAAGTGATCACCTACAACGAACGGCTCACTTCCGAAAACGCGATGCGTATTTTTGCGGACTGGGATATCATCATTGATGGGACGGACAATTTTCCGACGCGTTACCTGGCTAACGACGCCTGCGTGTTGTTGAAGAAACCTTATATCTACGGTTGTATCCTGCGCTTCGAAGGCCAGGTTTCCGTATTCGACTCGCGCACGGGCCCCTGTTACCGGTGCCTGTATCCCGAACCGCCGCCTCCAGGCTTGGTGCCCAGTTGTGCCGAGGGAGGGGTGCTGGGTGTGCTGTGCGGCATCATCGGCGGCCTGCAAACCAACGAGGCGATCAAGCTCATTCTCGAAAAGGGAGACAACCTGAACGGGCGTCTGGTCCTCTTTGACGCCCTGGGAATGAAGTTCCGCGAAATGAAACTGCGTAAGGACAAGAACTGCCCGATCTGCGGCGACAACCCGACGATCACGGAGCTGATCGATTACGAGCAGTTCTGTGGCATCCTGCCACCTCAGGAGAACCCCGCCGACCGCGAACTGGAAATAGAGCCCGCCGTGGTCAAGGAGATGTTGGACAACGGCAAGAAGTTTACGCTGGTGGATGTGCGCGGCCAGGGCGAATACGAAATCTGCCGCATCGATGGGTCCACCCTGATTCCATTGGATGTCATCGAAGAAAGAAAAATAGAAAAACTCAACGGACTGAAGAAGGGCGATGAGATTGTGCTTCACTGCAAAGCCGGGGTGCGAAGCCTGAAAGCCGCTAAAGCCCTGATCGATATCGGGTTTGAGAATGTGAAAAGCATGCGCGGCGGCATCGAGGAATGGGCCGAGGCCATAGACCCTTCCATGCCGCGCTATTGATTTTACCCCGGTTAGAGGCCCGTGGCCTTGACATTACCATTGGACCGGTTTATGTTGGTGGCAAAGTTAAGGTGAAATGTTTGGCGATATCTGTCACAATAGATTTAGAAGGTTAATTGAGTCTTTTCTTGAAAGGGGTTTGTCGTGAGTCATTCCAGTGGCCAGGACGGGGATTACGAAAAGTTGTCGAAAGCAATTACCGAAGCGGTATTGAGTTCCCCCAAGGTCAAAAAGATCGTCTCTGAAATTCAGCAACGCGACGATATCTGCCCGCAAAGTTTCATGGTTCTCGTGCTGAAACTACAATCCTTGACCGAAGGGTTCGAGGTGGAAGTGGAAGAAGCTCCGGAAAAATCCAAAAAGAAATCCCGCCGCACCAAAAAGAAAGTGGCGGAAGAGGCGCAGTATATCGATGGCGCAAGACTTTCAAAGAAAGAAATCGAGTTTGAAGAGTTCATCAGCGAACGCTTCGACGCGGAAGAATGGCTTAAGAAAAATGGCCTCATCCTTTAGGCTTCTGTTTTTTTCCTTCCTCGCCTTCCTCTTCCCGGCTTTTCTATACCCGAAACCCGCACTCCCCGTAGATTTTGAAACAGAGCGCAAGCGCATGGTGGATGTTGACCTGCGGGGTCGCGATATTAAGGACCCCAACGTTCTGGCGGTCATGCTCAAGGTGCCGCGTCATGAGTTTGTAACGGGAAGTTATAAAAATCTGGCGTACGCTGATTTTCCACTTCCCATTGGCAAGGACCAAACTATTTCCCAGCCTTATATTGTGGCGCTCATGACCCAGAGTGCCCGTTTGCAACCGGAGGACCGGGTGCTGGAGATCGGTACCGGATCGGGTTATCAGGCGGCGGTGCTGGCAGAACTGGTGAAGGAAGTGTACACCATCGAAATCATCGAAGCCCTCGCGAACGATGCAAGGTCTGACCTCAAACGGTTGGGTTATGAGAACGTCAAAGTGAAACATGGAGATGGTTACCAGGGTTGGGAAGAGTTTGCGCCCTTTGATGCCATTCTATTGACCGCCGCCGCACCGGAAATTCCTCAACCGTTGATCGATCAGCTTAAGGAGGGCGGACGTATGGTTTTACCATTGGAAGGAATGCTGTTTCAGGATCTGGTCCGGATCACGAAAGAAAAGGACCAATTGAGGCGTGAAAAAATCACCGGTGTGCGTTTTGTGCCCATGACCGGTGAGGTGCGCAAGTAAGG
>JAUVMD010000326.1 GCA_030600405.1 Nitrospirota bacterium | reverse complement strand
AGATTTTTCGTAAGACGGCCCTTCAAGACCTCCGCTGGCTGTTATACTTCCACAACAAAAAAACCATCCCAGAGGATGGCCGTTTCACATCGTATCAAATTTTCCCATCACCGCTGTCGGAAAAGCCAGTTAATCCGGGCGGATGGATTCAAAGCCCATCTCATTTTACGGCCCCTTTGTACCACAGGTGGTTCGATTTTCCCAATTTTTTTTAATGCATTGGATGCGATTGGCGGGCACAAAAAACCCGGCGGAGATGAGGGCTCCGCCGGGTGAATAAGTGCGTGAGGTTATTTGGGAATGACGTTCGAGGCTTGCGGACCTTTTTTACCCTGGGTCTTTTCAAATTCGACCTCCTGACCCTCTTTCAGCGTTTTGAATCCTTCCGATTGAATTTCCGAGAAGTGAACAAATACGTCTTCCCCATCTTCAGATTCGATAAAACCATACCCCTTACTTTCATTGAACCACTTTACTTTACCTAAAGGCATACCAATCGCGCTCCTCAGATTGAGCGGGAAGGCGTTCCAGATAAAACTTAAAGCGCGTTCCCCAGTTGTCTTTCAGGCGATTACTGGCCCCACTCTGCAAAGACCCTGCCCGGGCCCAATTACTCGGACTACCGTGACCACTACCACCCCTTTTTTGGCAAGCGTATCCTACCACACTCCAATAAAACAGCCCATAGATTTGTGGCTCGTAAATTGGGAATTTTTTGTCCTGAAAGATACCCTGAAAGGGTGGTCCCGCTTGACCTGCGCCTCTCTCCCCGGCCCTCAGATCCTTGTACGGCCATGTTTTGGAAGCTTGTGCCTGCCTGCCGAATCCTTTAACCTGACATTAGGCCTGCACCCGTTGCCGTGTTGGAAAATAAACGGCATCTCGAACCACAACGATTGAATTCATGGAACAGTTTTTTCTTTTTATCGCAGCGAAATCAAAATTTTTGCTCGTGGCCGCGGCGGTGTTCCTGCTATTGGAATTTCTGCGGCCAGCGCACCGCCGTCAGAAGCGCTGGCGAAAGGACAGTGCTCTGGATCTGATTTATTCCTTCGCGCTGCCGGTGCTGGTGTATCCGGCGAGTGTATTGCTCAGCGCGTGGCTCATCGGCCAGTTCTGGCCCGTGCCTCTCAATCCGTCGGAGTCCGGCCAATTCCGCCAGACCGTCACGCAAAAACCGGACCACGGCGCCCTAGACCTTCAGCCGGACGGCCGCCTGGTTTACCGTCCCGGGTCCGGATTCCGTGGGATGGACCGATTCGTTCTGAAAACCGAATACAATGAAAATACCGTCACCCAGACGTTCCTGGTGACCGCCGCCCCGCCCGCTTCCCGGGACCGGGAAGCCGCGTCTGCGCCGAAGATTTCGATCATGGAGGTGGACCAGCAGGTGGCCGGCAAGGTGACGGCGGGGATCAGCGGTTTCTTTTTTCAATTGCGCCGGGCGATCGACGGCTGGGACTTGGGATGGCAGTTGCTGTTGGCGACATTTCTGGTGGACTTGGCGGGCTACTGGCGGCATCGGCTGATGCACTCGCGGTTTCTCTGGCCCTTCCACTCCATTCATCACAGCCCGAAAGAACTCGACTGGCTGTCCAACGAGCGCTTTCATCCAGTCAACACCTATATCTCATACTTGTTGAGCCTGACGGTGTTGATCCTGTTTTTCGAGGACCCCTTCATACTTGCGCTGTGCATGCCGTTGCGCAAGGCGTATGGCATGTTCATCCATTCCAACGTCAACATCTCTTACGGACTGTTCGATGTTGTTCTGGCGAGCCCATTGTTTCATCACTGGCACCACGCGGCGAACGAAATGGCCGATAAAAATTACTGCACTTTTTTTTCTTTCCTGGATTGGATGTTCGGCACCTATTACCTGCCGAAAGACAAAAAGGAACCGGCCTCGGTGGGACTGGCCCAAGACGATCTGGCCAACCGGTTCTGGCCGCAGATGGTTTATCCCTTCATCAAACTGGCCCGCATGAAAGCCCGCTGAGCGGAGTACCTCCGCTGGTAATTTTAAAACCTTTGTCGGCAAAATAAACTTTTTGATTGCGCTTTACGCCTCGGGGAAATGTCCTCCGGTCGCCTGCTCCGCCCAGAGGATAAGGGCCTCGCCGTCTTCGAGAATTTCCGGCGGGACTTCGTAATAGTTTTTGAGGGTTTGCTTGGCAGAAGGTCGAAACGGCTTCATGCCATATTTCTTGTAAACGGGGCGGGTTTGATCGTTGGTTTTGAAGTACAGGCGTCCTTTATGCAGGATGCCGAAAAACAGGTCGCAGTGGTACAACCCGAACCCGCCGAACATGGCGCGGCAGGTGACGGGTTCCATTCCCGCCAACTGGTCCAGCACAAATTCTTTAAAGGAGTCTTGTTTCATCACCTTTCATTGGTCCTCCTTTGCCGGAGTCAATACAAAATACAGGTTGCCTGCCATGATCAACAGCCCTGCCCCGGTCATCAAGGCGAAGCCGACGAATGCGGCGTGCAGGATTCCTCCAGACCACAGCCCTCCCGCAAGATGAGTGGTCGCCATGCCCAACAGGCCAACGTTATGCAATATGAAATGATATTTAACACCGTCCGGCCAGGGAACGGGACGGGAGTTGAAGCGGGGCAGCACATGATACGCCACCCCGGAGATAAACATGGTCATGAATCCCAAAAGGTTGAGATGAATGT
>JAUVMD010000202.1 GCA_030600405.1 Nitrospirota bacterium | reverse complement strand
TTTCCTTGACAGACACGGCCTCTCCGCCCAAATACTTTTCCATAATCTTTTCATCCATATCGGAAACGGCTTCCATAAGCTTTTCCCGATGCTCCGCCACTTCATCCGCCATATTATCGGGAATAGGCGCTTCTTCGAAAATTTCCCCTTTAGGATTTTCCTTCTCCGGATACACGTAGGCTTTCATTTCCACCAAATCAACCAGCCCGATGAAATCACTTTCGGCACCGATCGGCAATTGCAGAGGCACCGGATTGGCGTTCAACCGTTCCTTCATCTGGCTAACGCAAGCCAGAAAGTTGGCTCCGGACCGGTCCATTTTATTCACGAAACCAATGCGCGGCACATGGTATTTGGTGGCTTGACGCCAAACTGTTTCCGACTGGGGCTCCACCCCGCCGACCGCGCAGAACACACCGATGGCGCCGTCCAGGACGCGCAGGGAACGCTCCACTTCCGCGGTAAAATCCACATGACCCGGGGTATCGATGATGTTGATCTGGTGATCATTCCAGAAACAGGTGGTAGCGGCGGCTGTAATAGTGATTCCCCGCTCCTGCTCCTGCTCCATCCAGTCCATGGTGGCATTACCATCATGCACCTCACCGATCTTGTGGCTTTTGCCCGTGTAATATAGAATCCGCTCGGTGGTTGTGGTTTTCCCGGCATCAATGTGCGCGATAATTCCTATATTTCGAATTTTTTCCAGACTAATTTTCTTACTCATAATTCCCTAGACCAAAATTACCAGCGATAATGCGCAAACGCTTTATTGGCCTCGGCCATGCGGTGCACGTCTTCTTTCTTACGAATAGCTCCCCCCGTATTGTTGAAAGCGTCGAGTAGCTCTCCGGTCAATCTCTCCGCCATCGTTCTACCCGCCCGTGCCTTGGCGTGAGAGATCACCCAACGAATACCCAAAGCCTGGCGACGGCTCCGACTGACTTCCACCGGAACCTGATAGGTGGCCCCACCGACACGGCGCGACTTGACTTCCAAAACGGGAGCCGCATTATCGATCGCCTTTTTAAAGACATCCAACGCCGACTCGTCCTTGAGTTTCTCTCCGATATTGTCCAGCGCGGTATACAGTACCCGTTCCGCCAGGCTTTTTTTACCTTTTTTCAGAAGATTATTAATGAACCGGGCCACCAGGATATCGTTATACTTGGGATCGGGTAAAATCTGCCGCTTGTCAGCTTCTCGTCTTCGTGCCATAAATTACAAATTTCCAATCATTTCTGTTTAGGCTTTTTAGCCCCGTATTTAGAACGGGATTGCTTGCGATTGTCGACACCCAGGGTATCCAGACTGCCCCGCACCACATGGTACCGGACCCCGGGAAGATCCTTAACCCGGCCACCGCGAATTAAAATGATAGAGTGCTCCTGAAGATTGTGCCCCACCCCAGGGATATACGTGGTCACTTCCATCCCGTTAGTCAAACGCACACGGGCAACTTTTCGCAGAGCTGAATTCGGCTTTTTGGGAGTAGATGTGTACACCCGAACACAGACCCCTCTTTTTTGAGGGCACCGCTTCAAAGCCGGACTGCCCGTTTTGACTTCCGGACTTTTACGGCCCGTTTTAACTAGCTGATTTATGGTCGGCAAAATATACCTCTCTACTCAAGGGTTTCCCACCAAATTACGGGAACCCCATACCCACAAAACCCATTGATTTTGTTGGCGTTTTTAGATTCTATTCCCTGCAAACGGAAAGCTCTGAATTTTAACACCCTGCGTGCGGGAGTCAAGGGGAAATTTCTGATTTTATTCCACTGGAGCGGTCGCTTCTTCCTCTGGCGTTTTCTCCTCCGCCTCTTCAGTTTCCGGTTCCTCGATCCGGATGCCGCTGTAGGCCTGGCAACCGGTGCCTGCGGGAATCAATCGCCCCATGATGACATTTTCTTTCAATCCAACCAGCCGATCTTCTTTGCCGCTGACAGCCACCTCGGTCAGTACCCGGGTGGTCTCCTGGAACGACGCTGCGGAGATGAAGCTTTCCGTGCTGAGGGAGGATTTGGTAATCCCTAACAGAACGGGCATTCCCTGGGCCGGTTTGGATTTGTTTTTAATCGCAACCTGATTCTTGGAGTTAAAAACCTTCTTGGTGACCTGTTCGCCTATCAGAAGATCGGTCCCTCCGGGGTCTTCCACCTGTAAATGCCTGAGCATCTGCCGGACGATGATTTCGATATGCTTGTCGTTGATGGAAACGCCCTGCAAGCGATACACTTCCTGCACTTCATTCACCAGGTATTTCTGCAGTTCATTTTCACCCAGAATACGGAGAATATCGTGCGGGTTGGAAGCTCCATCCATCAACGGTTCGCCGGCCAGCACAGTATCGCCTTCATGGACATTGATGTGCTTTCCGCGCGGGATGAGATATTCCCGCTCTTCACCGCTATCATTAACCACCACGACTTTGCGCATTCCTTTGACGAACCCACCGAACTTGACCTTACCGTCGATCTCGGTAATGGTGGCCTGCTCGTGAGGTTTCCGCGCTTCAAACAGCTCCGCGACGCGAGGCAGACCACCGGTAATGTCTTTGGTCTTGGCAGTCTCGCGTGGAATCTTAACGATAACGTCGCCGGCATTGATCTTATCGCCCTCGTTGACATTAATATGGGCGCCCGCGGGAAGGATGTACCGTCGAAGCGTATCGCCTTGGTCATCCTTAATCGAAATGCGGGGTTGTTTTTTCTCGTCCCGATGACTGATGATGATCTTGGAGGACAGTCCAGTGATTTCGTCGAAATCCTCTTTCATGGTCAAGCCTTCAACCACATCACCGAACGCGATGGTGCCATCCACTTCCGTCAAAATGGAATTGGTGTAAGGATCCCATTCCACCAGGATCTGATTTTGCTGGACTTCCTGACCATCCACCACCTTGAGCTTGGCGGCGTAAACGATGGAGTATTTCTCCTTTTCACGCCCATTCTCATCCTGAATCAACAGATGCCCGTTACGATTCATAACGATAATTTCGCCGCGGTTGTTTTTAAGGGTGCGTAAACCTGAATATTTGGCAATCCCACCTTTTTTAGTGCTCAGCGTGGTCTGCTCAACCACCCGGCTGGCGGTACCACCGATATGGAACGTCCGCATGGTGAGCTGGGTTCCGGGCTCACCGATGGATTGCGCGGCGATAACCCCGACCGGTTCGCCGATCTCCGCCCAATCGTTGGTCGCCATGTTGCGTCCGTAGCATTTAGCGCATAAACCCTGGTGCGATTCGCAGGTCAGGTTGGACCGAATCCGTACCTTTTCGATACCCGCATTTTCGATGATCTCGACCGCTTCCTCATCGATCATTGAGTTGGCCTTGATCAACACGGTGTTGGTAAACGGATCGACAATGTCCTCCAAAGCGGTCCGTCCCAAAATACGCTCAGACAAGGGCTGGATAATTTCACCGGCTTCCACCAGTGAGAAAATATCGATACCCCGCAGAGTGCCGCAATCGTCTTCCAGGATGATGATGTCCTGGGCGACGTCCACCAGACGCCGCGTCAGGTAACCGGAGTTCGCGGTCTTGAGCGCGGTATCGGCCAAGCCTTTTCGCGCACCATGCGTGGAGATGAAGTACTGAATCACCGACAACCCTTCGCGGAAATTCGCGGTGATGGGGGTTTCAATAATTTCACCCGAGGGCTTCGCCATCAACCCGCGCATTCCGGCCAACTGCCGCAACTGCTGGGAACTTCCGCGGGCACCGGAATCGGCCATAATGAATATGGAGTTGAAATCTTTTTGTCCGTCACCCTTGACGATTCGCTCATCTTCATTTTCCAGATCCCGGAACATTTCTTCGGAAACCTTTTCGGTGACGTGTGCCCAGATGTCGATGACCTTGTTGTATCGTTCGCCGTTGGTGATCAAACCATCGCGGTACTGTTTGTATACTTTCAGCACTTCGTCCCCGGCTTTCTGGACAAGCCGATCTTTTTCTTTCGGAATCCGCATGTGATCGATGGAGATGGAAAGTCCGGCCTCGGTGGCGTACTTGAATCCCAATTCCTTGACGGCATCGAGAAGCGCAACCGTTTTTTCCCGTCCAACTTCTTTGAAGGATGTGCCAATCAATTCG
>JAUVMD010000135.1 GCA_030600405.1 Nitrospirota bacterium | reverse complement strand
GAAATGATCGGCTGGTACGCGTTTGCCAAGGTTTTGGAGTTTTTGGATGCCGTCATTTGGGGATGGACGGGCGGATGGATCGCGGGGCATTCACTCAAACATTGCGTCGCCGCCTGGGGGATTTACGCTCTGGTGCGTTACCTGAAACATCGCGAGCGGATTCCAGCCGATTCGACGGAAGTCAGCCATTAATCATTGTGTTTTGCCACGATCTCCTGGGTAGTCACGTAATCGATTTTACCGGTGCCGAGGAGGGGAACCTGATCGACGTAAATGATCTTTTTGGGTAGGCCGAGTTCCGACAGGCCCTGATTGCGGACGTATTCGGTGATCTCCTGTTTTTGCGCATCTTTGTTTTCAGTCACCAGGATCAACTGCTCGCCCTTTTTTTCATCCGGGACAGCCACGACAGCATGGGTGTGATCCGGCCATAATTCGGATAAAAAGTCTTCCACCGCGGTGAGGGAGATCATTTCTCCTCCTACCTTGGCAAACCGCTTGGCCCGTCCCTTGATGGTGATGTAACCTTCGTCGTCGATATCGACAATATCGCCCGTGTCATACCAGCCGTTCTCCGGAGGTATCAGCTTCCCCGGGGCTGTAGACAATAGATAACCCAGCATGATATTAGGCCCGGAAACATGGAGTCGGCCGCCTTCTTTAATTCCTGGTACCTCTTTGAGCTTGTATTGAATGCCCGGCACGAGGCGTCCCACCGTTCCCGGTTTACTCTGCATGGGTGTATTCACTGCCAAAATGGGTGAGGTTTCGGTGGCTCCATAACCTTCGAAAATGCGGACGCCGAATTTTTCCGACCACAGTGTGCGGGTTTCTTCTTTCAGTTTTTCAGCTCCGGCGATAACATAACGCAGGCTGTAAAAATCGTAGGGATGTCCGTAATGAGCATAGCCGGAGAGAAAGGTATCTGTACCGAATAGGGTGGTCGCATTGGTATCGTATGAGAGTTCCGGAATAATTCGGTAATGGAGTGGCGAAGGATAGAAAAAAACCCTGGCTCCGGACAGAATGGGGATTAGGGTGCCAATCAACCCAAATGAATGAAACACCGGCATGGCATTGAATATGACATCGTTCGGTCCAAAGTCGAGTCGTGCGCCGGTTTGGTAACGGTTGGCCAGAATATTGGCGTGGCTCAGCACCACTCCTTTGGGTGTGCCTTCCGATCCGGAAGTGAACAACACAAAAGCCGGTGCATCCGGATTTTTATTTGGGCACACCTTTGAGTAATAGGTTTGAGGGAAAAACCCGGCTATGAAGCCGAATACCTTGTCCAGCAAACTGATTTTTTTTGCAAAATCCTCCAGGTAGATCAACTGGACCCCCGACTCTTTGATAGCTTGCGCTGTTTCCTCCAGGTTGGCACTTTCCACAAATTTGCGGGAAGTAAATACAGTTTTGATGCAGGCGGTCTCACAGGCAGACAGGATGTTTCTTTTTCCGACGGAAAAATTCAGCATGGCCGGAACTCTTCCGTAAGCTTGCATAGCGAAGAGTGTAACCATTGTGCTGACCATATTGGGTAATAGAATCCCAACATGTTCCTCGGGTTGTGTGATTTCTGAAATGGGTTTTCCTAAAACAAAACATTTGGTGATGAGGCCCCTAAAAGTAATGGGGGATCGTTGTATGTCCTCAGCGATGACACGGTTTGCTCCGTGGGTGGCTTTGGCGTCCAACAGAGATTGAAACAGGGGCTGACGGTAATTGCTGGCCTGAAACATCATCAGAGTCATCATGTCGGATAACTGTGAACCGGCCATGCTTCTGCGGGCGCCGCCTTTAATGTCATCAGGAATGTTGAATTTTTTCGGCTCCAAAACAGTCAGGGTGATTTTTGGGAACCACCGGGTCCGGATGTTGCCTTTCAATCGGGAGAAAGGAGTATGCTGGGCGCCGTCGATGCGAACCGGAAGAATGTGAGCGCCGGATTTGTCGGCGATCATGCCCGATCCTTCGTAAACCTTCATGAGTCCGCCGGTGACGGTAATCCGGCCTTCGGGAAAAATAACGACATGATTTTTATCTTTGATGGATTCAATGAGTGACTTGGCGGCCATGGGGTTGGTCGGGTCAAGGGGAAAGGTTTCTATCAATTTCAAGAAACGCCTGACCAGCCAGTGTTGTGCGACCTGGGTATTGATCGCAAACGTTAATTTGGAGGGAAAGTAAGTGGCGAGCAGTGCCGCGTCCAGATAAGACAGATGGTTGGCGACAATGATGACCTTTTCATTTTGAATCGCCTTGAAATTCCCCATCCCCCTCACCTCCACCTTGTAACAAGCATTGAAAATCCAATATAGGATGGATTTGAGAAGAGCCGCGGGCAACAGCTGGCAGGCATAGATGGCCACCGCGGCATTCAGAAGGGCGATGGTCAAAAATACCTGGTTGACGTTGAAGCTCATGGTCAGCATGATCACCGTGCCGATTGCGGAGACCACCATGAAAAGAGCGTTCAAAACATTATTGCTGGCGATGATCCGGGAGCGGTAGCCGGGTTCACTCCTTGCCTGAATGATGGCATACAAGGGAACGATGTAAACGCCGCTGGAAACGCTGATCATGAACAAATCGCCCAGAATGCGCCAGCTTGAGATATGGGAAATAAATGCTCCGGCACCAATCAGTTCTCCGCCCGCGCTGGTGAACATATGTTGACTGGCAAAATAGAGGTCCACCGTGAATACCGTTACTCCAATGATTCCCAGGGGAACAAACGTGGCCTCGATTTCTCCCTTGAGGAGTTGGTTGCATAACAGGGAACCAATCCCCACACCTATGGTGAATACCGATAGAAACAAGGTGACCAGTTGTTCGTTGCCTCCAATAATATCTTTGGAATAAGTCGGGAATTGTGCCAGAAAAGTGGCCCCCACGAGCCAGAACCAGGAGATTCCGAGAATGGAAAGAAAAATTTCCCGGTTCTGCTTGGCATGTGAAACGATTTCCCAGGTTTTTCTTAGAAAGTTGTAATCTACCTTGAGTTTGGGCGAGGCAGGCTGTCCTTTGGGGATGTAAAAGCTGCTCACCCAACCCAGAACGGCGATGAGGATGACCATGCCGGATATCAGTAGAATTCCGTTTTCGGTGAGAATGAGTAAGCCGCCGACGAGGGTTCCAATCAGGATGGAGATGAAGGTTCCCGCTTCAATCAGGCCGTTGCCTCCGATCAGTTCGTCCTCCTCAATTTTTTCGGGAAGAATACCGTATTTGATGGGGCCGAAGAAAGTGGATTGGGTGCCCATGAGAAACAGGATTGTCATCAGAAACCAGACACTCTCCATGTAAAATCCAATCGTTGCCCCGATCATCAGAAGGATTTCTACTAGCTTGATGATACGGATAAGAAATGCTTTCTCATATTTGTCGGCCAGTTGCCCTGCTGTAGCGGAAAACAGAAAGAAAGGCAGGATGAATATCCCCGCCGCGGCAGTGACCATAATTTGCGGGCTGAGCCCCGCTTTTTCGGCAACGACATAGGTGATCAAAATCACCAGCGCATTTTTGTATACGTTATCGTTGAAGGCGCCGAGAAATTGAGTGATAAATAAAGGCAGAAAGCGACGGGTTTTGAGCAGATCAAACTGGTTGTGTGCCATGAAGGGCTCTGGGAATGAATGTAAGATCGGGTTGGGATTCAGGCTCGGCTGAAAAAATCAATGACCTCAGCTGGATAAATATTTTAGCACTAAACGGATTCAATATTGCATGGGGTTTTTAGAGGGCGAACATGGATTTTGCGATGTCGCGGTTTCATAGATTGACTTATAGAGCTCCCCGCGATTATAGTTTTAATTAATAGGTGAGTCCCCGCCAGCATCCCTCAGCGGTTTCTCTGATGTCCTCCATTACCCTTTAAAATTCAGGAGTCATTCGGTTGTCTTTAACCAGTGTCGGCCTCATTCTTTTGTCCTCCCTGTTTCATGCCTTATGGAATGTGTTGACTCAGACCAGCCGGAATTCCAATCTGCTATCCGGTTTGAAGGGCGTATGGATCATGCTCTTGGGACTGGTGGTATATAGTTTAACGGGAAACGAGTTTTTCCCGCCGGAAATCGGCATTTGGATAGTTTTGTCAGGAATCTTACATGGACTTTACATTTTAAGTTTGTCCAGAGCTTATAGCGCTCAGGATATTTCTTATGTGTATCCGATTGCGCGATCGGCTCCGGTATTTGTTCCTTTTTTTTCCTGGATACTTTTGGGAGAGCGGTTGGGAGGGGTTTCCTTCCTCGCCATTGCAATGATTTTGCTGGCGGTTTACACCCTGCATTTTGAAGGGCATCTGATCCGGGGTTTTAAAAATCTGTGGGACGCAATTCTGCACAAGGATTTGCGCTGGGCTTTCATTACTCTGGCCCTGGTGGTGGCCTACAGTCTGGTGGATAAACAGGGCATGGACCTGTTCTTCCTGCACCGGCCCGACGAAAAATTCGCCAATGGGCTCACGTTTTTCTTTGCCGAGGCCCTGATCGGATTTTCTATATGTAATCTTTATTTATTATGGAAATACCCTCGGCAGGAAATTGTGAGTGTCTGGCGGGCGGAATGGTTGAGAGGGCTGATTGCCGGGCTGGCCACCATTGGGTCGTATGGCTTGATCTGCGTGGTCTTGCAATCCGAACCGGTGGGGCAGGTGGTGGCGGTGCGTCAAACCAGTGTGCTTATGGTCGTGGTCTGGGGATGCTGGAAACTGAGCGAACCTTTCGGAAAGCAGAGAATTGTGGCCGCCTGCCTGACGATATTGGGAGTCGGGTTAATAGCGTGGGATGGATCTCCCTCTTAATTAAAAAGATTTAATGTTCTTATTGTGGAGTGGACTACTATAATAGATATAAGAATTTGTTAAGACCGTGGCTTCATCCTATTCAAGATTTTCTGTTTCCTGATCAATGAGGTGTTTTGTGAAATTCCTTTCGATACGATTGCTCATAAAAATTTTCGTTGCGGTTTGGTTGGTTATTTCATGGACTTCCGCCGATGCCGCCCAGCGCGATACCCGTACCCTGGTTCTGGATAACGGATTGCAGGTTCTACTCATGCATGATCCCGATGTGGACCGG
>JAUVMD010000222.1 GCA_030600405.1 Nitrospirota bacterium | reverse complement strand
CGGGAAATTTTTTAATTCCACAAATTTAAATCATGAAATCGATTAAAGTGGGCCTGATCGGGTTCGGCACCATCGGTAGCGGGATGGTCAAAATTCTTCAGGACAATCAAAAGATAATTAAAGAACGGCTGGGTGCATCCGTGGACGTGATTAAAATCGCCGATCTTGATATCACCACCGACCGGGGAGTGAAGGTCGAGTCCGGGATTTTGACTACGGATGCCAATGAGGTGCTGGACCACCCGGATATCGATGTCGTGATCGAACTGATCGGCGGCTATGAGCCGGCGCGTTCTTTTATTTTGAAAGCGATCCAAAATAAAAAACATGTCGTCACCGCCAATAAGGCCCTGTTGGCCAAGCATGGTGAAGAAGTATTTTCCGCGGCCGAGAAAAATAAGGTAGGGTTCGGTTTCGAAGCTTCCGTGGGCGGGGCCATTCCTATTATCCGTTCCATCAAAGAAGCATTTGTAGCCAATCGCATTCAGGCGATCGAAGGCATCATGAATGGTACCGCCAATTATATTTTGAGTAAAATGTCAGATGGCGACCATGATTTCGGCACAGTATTAAAAGAAGCACAGGATAAAGGATACGCGGAAGCCGACCCAACCTTTGATATCGAAGGAATCGACTCCGCTCATAAGATTGCCGTATTGACCCGGCTGGCGTACGGCATGCCGGTGAGCCTCGATGATATTTATGTGCAGGGCATTTCAAGTATTTCCAAATTGGATATCAAATGCGCCCGCGAGTTTGGCTATCGCATTAAACTATTGGCGATCTCCAAGTTTGATGGAAAGGCCATCGATGTCCGTGTGCATCCGGCGATGATTCCGGAAAACAAACCGATGGCCAACGTCAACGGTGTTTTGAACGCTATCATGGTCCGTGATGATCTGATGGAAGAAAATATTCTGGTGGGCCATGGCGCGGGTTCCTTGCCGACCGGAAGCGCGGTAGTGGCGGATGTTGTCGAAATTGCCCGCAATATGATTTCGGGTGCGCAGGACCGTGTGCCGCTTCAGTCTTTTCAGAAATCCAGTGTTCAGGGGATTCCTCTGAAAGACATGTCGGAGATTGAAGGCGAATATTATCTGCGGTTCTGGGTGTTGGATAAACCCGGCGTGCTGTCCCATATTTCCGGTATTCTTGGAAACCATGACATCAGCATTGAGTCCGTGATCCAGAGGATCAAAGACGATAATGGTCAGGGCGTGCCGCTGGTGATGATGACCCATGATGCCAAGGAAAAAAATATTCAAGCGGCTTTGAAAGAAATTAACGATTTGGAAGAAGTGTTTGAAAAAACTGTTTTGATCCGGGTGGAAAAATAACGATGGAATTTGAAGCGTGGTTTCAGTGTGTCAATGGTTGTGCTGGAAGGTACCCATTGAACCAGATTATTTACCGATGCCCGGATTGCGATAACCTGCTGGAAGTCACCCATGACATGGATAAGTTGAAAAAATGCTCGGCGCGGGAGTGGAACAATCTTTTTGATGAGCGGTACCGCAAAAACGAGTGGCCCTACGGCAGTTCGGTCTGGGGTAAAAAGGAACTGGTGTGTCCTGCAGTAGATAATGAAAACATTGTGTCTACTTATGAAGGAGGGACCAATTTATTCTGGGCCGAGCGGTTGGGAAATCAGATAGGTTTAAATGATTTGTGGATCAAGCAATGCGGCATGGCGCATACCGGGTCCTTCAAGGATCTGGGGATGACCGTGCTGGTGTCCATGGTCAAGCAAATGCGGTCGGAAGGTAAAAATATCCGGGCCGTGGCCTGCGCCTCGACCGGAGATACCTCCGCCGCGCTCGCCGCCTATTGCGCTGTCGCTGATATTCCTGCGATTGTTTTCCTTCCGAAAAACAAAGTATCCCTCACTCAACTGATTCAACCAATCACCCATGGGGTGCTCACGCTTTCTCTCGATACCGATTTCGACGGCTGTATGAAGGCTGTTCAGGAAATTTGCTCGGAAAATGAAATTTACCTGGCCAATTCGATGAACTCGTTACGGATCGAGGGGCAAAAAACGATCAGTTTTGAGTTGGTTCATCAATTAGACGGCGAGGTCCCGGATTATATTATTGTCCCCGGAGGCAACCTCGGCAATGTCAGCGCCTTCGGCAAAGGGTTTAAGATGATGTATGAGTTGGGCCTTATCAAAAGCCTGCCGAGACTGGTTTGTGCCCAGGCGGAGCGCGCTAATCCACTGTATTTGAGTTACCAGAACGGGTTTAAAGAGTTTCATTCGGTGACGGCCAAAACAACTCAAGCCAGCGCGATTCAAATTGGCGATCCGGTCAGTGTCAACAAGGCCATTCGCGCTTTGAAAGAATTTGACGGTATTGTCGAGCAGGCCACCGAGGACGAGCTGGCCAATGCCGTCGGGCGGGCCAACCGGACCGGCCTTTTGTGTTGCCCGCATACGGGAGTGGCGCTGGCGGCGTTGGAAAAACTGGTCGGCAAAGGGGTGATCAAACCCAAGGATCGGGTTATCGTCATCTCCACGGCTAACGGTTTGAAGTTCACGGATTTTCTTTTGAAATATCATGCCGATGAATTGGAGGATGTGAAATCTCAAAATGTGTTTCATCCGGTGGAGCTTCCGGCAGATATCAATATCATCCGCAAAACCATTCACGAAAAATTGAGCGAGCAGATTCCCTCCTGAGCCCTGATTTAAAAAATGAATCCATAGAGCGGGGATATGCATCCAATTTGATAAATTATTTCAAGTTGTGAAACCTATTTTGAGGTCAGGACGAGATCAATGACAGATGATGTGAAAAAAGTAGCCATTATCGGTTCAGGGCCGGCGGGGCATACGGCCGCCTTATACGCGGCGCGGGCCAATCTGCAACCGTTCATGTATGAAGGATATGTGGTCGGCGGTTCCGCTGGAGGTCAGTTGACGACGACCACCGATGTGGAAAACTATCCCGGTTTTCCGGAAGGAATCAGCGGACCGGAACTCATGCAGTTGTTCCGCACACAGGCCGCGCGTTTTGGCACGGAAATGGTCGGCGAGGATGTGCATGAAGTGGATTTCAGTAAACGTCCGTTTACCATCAAGGGAGACAAAACCGAAGTTAAAGCGCATTCCGTTATTATTTCAACGGGAGCGACCGCCAAACGGATGCATGTTCCCAGCGAAGAAAAATTATGGAATCAGGGTATGTCCGCCTGTGCCGTGTGCGATGGCGCCCTGCCGTTTTTCAAGAACCAGCCGCTGATGGTGATCGGCGGCGGGGATACCGCTGTGGAAGAAGCCACCTTCCTCACCAAATTCGGAAGCATTGTTTACCTGGTGCACCGCAGAGACGAACTGCGCGCCTCCAAGATCATGCAAAAACGCGCCTTTGACAACGAAAAAATATCCATGGTTTGGAATACGGTGCTGGAAGATGCAGTGGGCGATCAGTTTGTCACCGGCGCCCGCATTAAAAATATCAAAACGGATGAAGTGAAAGAGCTTGAAGTCGCCGGCATCTTTTACGCCATCGGCCACACCCCCAACACCCAACCGTTCAAAGGCCAGCTGGATATGGATGGAACCGGTTACCTCATTATCAAGCCAGGAACCCAGGAAACCAACGTTGAAGGCGTGTTTGCCGCTGGCGACGTGCATGACTACAAATACCGCCAAGCCGTCACCGCCGCCGGAGCCGGATGCGCCGCCGCCCTGGAAGCCGAACGCTGGCTCGGCGAACAGGGCATCGCCTGATCTAAACCTACTTCTCAGGAATTTTCACCAGCTGTTTGTGGAGGGGATAGTACAGGGCCTTTTGAATTTGGCGTTTTTTACCCTGCAGGT
>JAUVMD010000085.1 GCA_030600405.1 Nitrospirota bacterium | reverse complement strand
GCGACAGTATTCGGCTATCGTGTGATCGATGAACGCGCCTCTGAGACGAACCAGCGGCGTTTGATCTGATGACGCGGCTATCACCACCGATTTTTTTAATCATTACCCGCCCAGATTCTCTTCAATAAATTCTTTAACTTCCCGTCCCCGTTCGCCGATCAGGGCGACCACGTTGACATCCGCTGAAGTGTTGCGGGCGATCATGCCCAGTAAAATCGATTTGCCGATTCCCGTGCCGGCCATGATACCGAGGCGTTGCCCCTTGCCGCAGGTCAGCAAGGCGTTGATGGCGCGTATGCCGACGTCCAACGGCTCCCGCACCCGGTCTTTTTCGAGCGGGTTGACGGGGGCGCCGAAAATCGGGTAATCGACTCCCATGGGAATCGGGCCTTTGCCGTCGAGTGGATTGCCGTTGCCGTCCAGAATACGCCCCAGCAAACCGTCGCTGACGTTGATTAACGGAGATTCGTCTTTCGATTCGATGATACTTCCCGGTTCGATACCGGTCATTTCTCCCAGCGGCATCAGCAATATTTTGTTGTCGCGGAAACCTACCACCTCAGCGTCTACCTTTTTATCTCTTTGATTGGAAATAATGGTGCACAGACTGCCCAGGGACACGGGTGGACCGTCGCCTTCGATAATCAAACCCGTCACGCGGTCGACTCGTCCTCTTTTCTTGACGAAGGAAATATTATCAACGAAAGACTGATACTTTTTTAAATTGATGGTTTCGGTCATGATCTCACTCAGGAAGAAGATTCTGGCTCATCCGGCCGGGCCGAGGGTGGCGGGGGAGGGGGCGCCAGGTGTAAAATTCTTTCGATGTGCTCGTCGAGATGGTCCAGTCCTGCCTCAACGGTACCGAAATTCGATTCCACCACGCAATTCCCGCGCGGGACAGAGACATGTGATTCAAACTCCACGTTTTTAATTTCATGGAATAGTTGTATGAGTTCCTGCCCGTAGTCCTCCAGTTCCTTGTGATCGTCCGGATGGATTTTGATGACCAGCGATTCCCGGTCCAGTACGGATTCAATCGCCATACGAACGATTTCACGGATGCCGCCCTCTTTGCCTTTCAGCTCCGTGCGGACCACTTTCCGGGCGAGGGTCGTGATTATTTCCACCATTTCGCGTTCCAGCAGGGGGTAGATCTTTTTCCTAACCTCTGACAATTCATCGACCAGAGTTTGCAAAGCGTCCATAGAGGAGGTGAACCGCTCCCGCACGGCCTCCGCGCCCGCCTGGTATCCTTCCTCGTGACCGTCCTGATATCCCTGCTCCTTAGCTTCCTTCTGAATTTTCGCCGACTGGTCTTTCATTTTCTGCATGGCGTCGGAGAAGAGTTCATTCACGCCTTCTTTGGCTTTCAAGGCATTGGACTGATCGGTTTCCCTCTGATGCTCCAGATCATGGATGAACTCTGACTTCAAGGCTTTTGCCTTGCGGACATATTCATCCAGATTGAAACTCTGGGTTACGCCGGTCTGACCTTCGGAATATTGATCGGGAATAAAATTGCTGAAATCTTTAGACAAGTTCTTCTCCTCCTCCCCCTACAATAATGCGGCCTTCCTCCTCCAGCCGTTTGACGATGGAGACGATTTTCTGCTGGGATCGTTCCACATCGGTGATTTTGGTGAGACCCATCGCCTCCAAATCCTCCTTCAACATGGTGGAGGCCCGCTCCGACATGTTGGAGAATATTTTGTCTATCAATTCTTCGCTGGCGGTTTTGAGGGAAATCAGGAGATCTTCCTGAGTGATTTCCCTGAGCATTAATTGAACACCGTGATCGTCGATCTTCAGAATATCTTCGTAGGTGAAGCGGAGGTTGCGTATTTCGTTGGCGAGATCCGGATCTACCTCATCCATGGCCGTGAGGATGGACGACTCGGTGGCACGGTCGATGGTTCCCATGATCTGGGAGGCGGCTTCCACGCCCCCCATTATACTACCGGACACAGCTCCGGAGGAGCGGAATTCGGATTGTAAAGCCTGATCCAGTTCCCGCAAGATCTGTGGCGACACACGCTCAAGCGTGGCCAGCCGAAAAACAACCTCCATGCGCGACTCCTCGGGCATTTCTCTCAGCGTCGCCCCGGCCACGGTGGTTTCCAGATGCGCCAGAACGATGGCGGCGGTTTGCGGATGTTCGTTGGCCAGGAAGAGTGCAATCACTTTCGGCTCGAGCATGCGGACCGTATCCAGCCCGCCGCCCAGGTCTTCGCCGGGGGCGGTGATGTTGTTCAGGATTTCCGTGGCCTTGTCCGGATCGAGCGCGCGCATCAGAGTGGTTTTCAAAAAATCCATACCGGAAATGCCCAATCCGCCTCCGCCGACCGACATGTTCTTGTAGAATTCGCGGGAGACCTCGTCGACAGTAGTCATTTCCACTTCGCCGATGGCGGACATGTAGTTGCCGATGCTCTGGATTTCGCGGTCTTCCATTTCGGCCAGAATTTTGGCCGCGCCTTCTTCGCCCAGTGACATTAAAAAAATGGCTGCCTTTTCGGGGCCGGTATATTTTTTTTCTTCCGCCATATTTAATTTTCTTTAATCAGGTGCGTTCTCTCATCCATTTCCGGACGATGGCCGCGGCATATTTGGGATCGGTGTCTACAAAATCGCCGACCGATTTACGGATTTCCACGTTCTCCTGGGATTGCCGCGCCAATCGCATTTCTTCTTCCATGGCTTCCAGTTGTTCCGGTGTCGGCGTTCCCAGTTGACCGGGAACCCCCTCGACGCTGGTAGTGACCCATCGCACCAGAGGTAACAAAATCTTGTACAGAAACCACAGTACGAATATAGCACCCAGAACCCATTTTGCAACTTCGTAGCCCTGCTCGATCCAGCGGTCGACCGCCATTTCTTCTTTCTGTTGCAATTCCAACGATTTATCGAACCGGATATTTTCGAGTTGTATCTGGTCACCGCGTTTTTCATCGAAGCCGACCGAAGTCCTCACCAGTTGGAGATACTTCGCCATTTCCTCCTTCGTGCGAGGCTGGTATTGCGCCGGTGTTCCCGTAACGGTGCCGTCCACCAGCACGCTCACCGACAGACGTTTGATCTTACCGGTAGTCTGCGACGTCTGCTTAATCACTTTATTGATTTCAAAATTCAGCGTCTGTTTTTCGTTACTGCGCGTGGGGGCTTTGCCCTGGGCGGGTTCGGGCGTGCCTTCTTCGCCCGGCAACAGCGATTCCACACCGGGAACGCCACCGGGCGGCGCCGTGCCGACCGAGGACTCGGTGGTGGTTTGTTCACTGCGCACCACCTGCGAGTCGGGATCATAGAGTTCTTCGGTCTTCACCACCTTGTCGAAATCCATGTCGGCGTTCACCCGGGCGATCACTTTGCCCGCGCCTAACGCTTGTTCCAGCATCAACGCGATGCGTTGTTCCATTTCGTTTTCGACTTTACGCTGGTGCTGGTAGTTGGAGGCAGTGAGCATGACATCGTCCGATATCGCCTTATTTCCCGAGAGCAGGTTGCCTTTGGGATCGACCAGCACCACGTTGCCGGGCGGGATGCCTTGGACACTGCTCGACACCAGATGCACGATGCCCTGTATCTGGCTTTGCGAAAGCGTTCGGCCGGGATGCAGTTTCACCATGACCGACGCCTTGCCGTTCTGTTTTTCCTTGACGAACAATTCCTGCTTGGGAAGCGCCAGATGCACCCGCGCATGCTCCACCGCCTCGAGGGATTTGATGGTGCGGGCCAGCTCACCCTGCAACGCGCGCTGGAAGTTGAGTTTTTGAACGAATTCCGTCATGCCCAGCGGCGTGTCCTCAAATAATTCGAGTCCTACCTCGGTGCCCGCCGGCAAACCTTGGCTGGCGAGGCTGAGACGGATTTCATGCACCTTGTTGGACGGCACGTACACGTTGCGTCCCTGGTTGGTCAGCTTGTGCGGAATGTTCTGCGTGCTCAACTGTTCGACCACCGCCGCGGCGTCCTGGTCGGAAAGATTGGTGTACAGCAGTTGGTAATCCGGTGACTGAACCCACAGCGAAATGGAGACCAGCGCGCCGACGATCAACGCCACCCCTCCCAACGCCACCGCCATATTGACCGGGGAGAGGGCAAGAAATTTCCGCCAGAGGTTTTGAATGAATTGCAGTAGGTTTTCCATATGCGAGTCGGGTTCCGTTTAAAATTGAATTATCAAAGTTCCGTTATCGACCGAGATCGATCGCCCTCAGCGCCATTGACTTGGCGGCGTTGATCGACTGCACGTTCGCTTCGAACGAGCGGGTGGCGTTGATCAGGTTGACCATCTCCTCCATGAGATTGATGTTGGGCATGGCGACGTAGCCCTCTTCATTGGCGTCGGGATGGTTCGGGTTGTAGACCATCGTGGGCGGCGATTGATCCTCCACCACCTCGGTCACTATGACCTGGCGCACATGGTCGGCCAGGGCGTCCTCCAGCGTGGTAGCGAATTCGTTCAGCGGCAGGGCAGAGAACATCACGTCCTTGCGCTTGTACGGTCCGCCCTCCGGCGTGCGCGTGGTTTCGATATTGGCCAGGTTGCTGGCGATGGTGTCCATGCGCAGGCGCTGGGCGGTCAGGCCGGACGCGCCGATCTTCATCGCAGTCAGAAAATCCATAAAGGGTCCCCCTCCAAAGGGTTGAATTTTGGGTCCAGAGCGTTGGAATTCCCTACATTTCAGGGAGTTAGGGTAAATTAGAGCAAGTTCTGTACCAAACCCGGCAAGGAGGGGAAGAAGAGGGCCTTGTGGCTAGAATCGAGTAACTTACCATAAATAAAAGGCTTCATCTTGTTCTGGAGAGGCAAATAAAAAAAGTGGCCGCCGGACGCTAGTCCGGACCGGTAAAAAATGTCACGCTTTTGACGCCACCCGGCAAACTCCACCCTCCCCGGAGAAAGGAACAACAATTAAGGAAGAAAGGGGAAAGGGTGTCACCTTGAGCTTGTCGAAGGGGGAGCGTTAAATTTCTTTCTCTTTATACTCGTTGAGTTTGTTGCGGAGGGTGCGAATGCTGATGCCGAGGATTTCGGCGGCTTTGGTTTTGTTGTTGCCGGTTTCCTCCAGGGTTTTGAAGATGAGCTCCCGTTCCATCTCGTAAATGGTACCGCGAAAATTACCGAGGGCAACGCTGTCGGCGGTTGCGGTTTCGCTTTCTTCCATGAACAGGTTGGCGGGCTCGATGGCGTCACCTGAGCAGATCAGCACGGCGCGTTCGATGATGTTTTCCAGTTCGCGCACGTTGCCGCGCCACTGGTACTTGTTGAGAAGCGCCAGCGTCTCCGGCGCGATGCTTGAAATCTTTTTTCCATTTTCCCGGCTGTGTTTTTTCATGAAGTGTTCAGCCAGCACTGGCAAATCTTCCATGCGTTCGCGCAGGGGCGGCAGTTTGATGGGGATGACATTCAGCCGATAATACAGGTCCTCACGGAATTTGCCGTCTTCGATCAATTGTTTGGGATCGCGGTTGGTGGTGGCGATAACGCGCACGTCGACGGGTATCGGTTCGCGTCCGCCGACCTTATCGATTTCGTGTTCCTGCAAAACGCGCAGGAGTTTGGCCTGTAAGGACGGCGTCATTTCGGTGACTTCGTCCAGCAGGATCGTGCCCTTGTGCGCCAGCTCGAATTTGCCGTCCTTCTTGGCGACGGCACCGGTGAACGCGCCTTTCTCGTGGCCGAACAGTTCCGATTCCAACAGACCTTCCGGCAGGGCGGCGCAGTTGACGGCCAGAAACGGTTTATCGGCGCGCGGACTGCATTGGTGGATGTACTTCGCCACCATTTCCTTACCGGTTCCGGTTTCGCCGGAGATCAGTACGGTGGATTTACTGTAGGCGATGTTCTTGGCAAACTTCATCATCTCCAGCATGGTTTTATTTTCCGTGACTATTTCGCGCGTTTCGGAAGCTTTCTGTTTCGATGCGGAATCTTTGGGCGTGGGTGCGACAGAGGGCGCCAAGTCGCTCAAAAAAGCGCGGTTGACCGTTCCCGCCAGTATTTCAATCGAAAACGGTTTGAGCAGATAATCGAATGCGCCTTGTTTCATCGACTCCACCGCGTTGTCGATGGTGCCGTAGGCAGTCATCATGATGACAAGAGTGTGCGGCGACTGCTCCTTGATCTCGCGGAGCAGTTCCTGTCCGCTCATCTTCGGCATCTTGACGTCAGAGATGACGAGGTCGAATTCCTCGCCTTCGAGACGGTGCAGGGCATCGGGCCCGTTCTC
>JAUVMD010000062.1 GCA_030600405.1 Nitrospirota bacterium | reverse complement strand
CCCCATGGTGGCCAACGCATTATCCAGCAGAACTGTATTGGTGGAATAGGCTTTGTAATTCCGAGCGAACCAAATCTTGTAGACGCCGTTGTCGAGGGTGATGATTCCATCGTCCGGCATGGCGTCCCGCACTTGTGCCACCAGGTGTTGCGGAATAATAGGATAGCGTGTGTCCTGGCTTCTTTCCTCCACATGCAGTTCAATCTCATTTTTGACCCGTTCAAAATAATCGAAATCCCAGTGCTCCATTTTTTTGAGTTGGGTGGCCAGGCGCTCGACGCTTCCCGCGATGTCGCCCACCACTTCCACCTGGGGAAAATACACTTCATCGACTTGCGCCGAAAAATAATTGATGTGAATGACTTTCGATCCACCTTCCTCCATGAAAAAGGGCGGCTTCTCAATCACGTCATGGCCCACATTGATGATCAGGTCGGCGCGGTCGATCGCGCAGTGTAAATAATCATGATTGGAAAGTGCCGCCGTTCCGAGAAAATGGGGATGCCGCTCATCGACCACGCCTTTGCCCATTTGCGTATTAAAAAAGTAAATCCCCGTGTTGTCGATCAATTGACGCAAGGCCCGGCACGTGCGGTTGCGGTTGGCTCCGGCACCGATGAGCAGGAGTGGCCATTGCGCGGCACGGATCATAGCAACCGCCTGATGGACCACCGCTTCATCCGCTTGTGCCCGCCGGGCATGCATGACTTCATAAGGCGTGGCGGTACACTCCTCAGCGGCAATGTCTTCCGGCAACTCCAAATGGACGGCACCTGGCCGCTCTTCTTGAGCCACACGCACCGCTTCCCGGACCAGCACCGGGATACTGTTGCCATGCACCACTTGTTTGGTGAATTTGGTGAGCGGTTTCATCATCTCAACGACATCGATAATCTGAAAGCGGCCCTGTTTGCTTTTCTTGATAGGTTTCTGTCCGGAAATCATCAGGATCGGCATGGCACCCAGCTGCGCATACGCCCCGGCGGTTACTAAATTGGTGGCCCCCGGCCCCAGCGTGGCCAAACAGACCCCCACTTTGCCCGTCAGACGGCCGCAGGTCGCGGCCATGAAACCCGCCGCCTGTTCATGACGCGTCAGGATCAACTGGATTTTTGAAGTGCGCAATGACTCCAGCAAATCCAGGTTCTCCTCCCCCGGAACACCAAAAATATATTCGACACCTTCCTGCTCCAAAGACCGGACAAAAAGATCAGACGCTTTCATGGCAACACCTTCTCCTGTTCAATGCAATAGGAACCCACCGAAAACGGATAATTATTACGTGTGCATTGTATAGGATTTAATTAAACCCTTACAAAATTTAAGGAGGGGGACCCATTCGTGTTCCTTGCACCCTTTTCCCTTTCAAGATTTTCTCTGCGTCCTCTGCGGTAAAAATTATTTGCTCCGCCCGGTTAAGGATCCTTATGGGTGCGGTGGAAGGCGGTCCAGGTGTCGCAGTGGCCGCGCGCGAAGGCTTCGAATCCCATCAGGCGGGGTTTCCATTCCGGCTTCAACAGACGATAACACTCCTCGGCCACTGCCTCGTAGTATTCCCCCATCTTGCGTTCGATATCTTTCGATTGCGACTTCTGCATCACCTCACGAATATTGACCCGTCTCATCGCCTCCGCATTGGCACGCTTGGAGGCCAGGTAATACTTCAGCACCTCCTCCATTTCACTGCGCTTGCCGGGACGGTACAGGTGCCCGGCGACATAGGTTTCGAAATCCAACTGCAGTGCCCGTTTCAATCCCACGATTTGGCCGTAGATATCAACCGTGGAAAAATTTTTAAACGGCACTGATTTCGGCGTGGCCACATCGACAAACATGAGTATCTTTTTTTGCGGGAGGTAGACCATGATGTTGCCCTTGCCGTGCCCGTCGCCGGGATATATCAATTCCACCCGCACACCGCCCAACTCGATGGCAGATTTTTCGCCAAAGGTGATTTGCGGCACCGGGCGCGCCGGGTCCTTGTATCGCTGCAACAGTTTCTGCGTTTCCTTGTGCGCGATAATCTTCACACCCTCTGCAAACAGAGAGGCATCACCGATGTGATCCAGATGCGGATGGGTATAAATCATGACTTTTATGGGAAACGTCGTCACCTCTGCCATGGCTTTTTTCAACAGCGGGCCGGTGCCGCGAATGGGATCGGTGAGAATGACCCCCTCTGAGGTCACGATGAACAGGTTGTTGTAGACGCCATTCGAAAAGAAATAAACGTCCTTCGCCAGCTCTTGAAGCAGGTATCCTTTTTTCGGTAAAGTAGGAATCAATTCGATGTAGCCGTCGGGCACCGCCATTTCGGCAACCGGGGGTTCCACGGGTTTTGGAGAAATCACTTCATGGCGTACGGAAGGATCCGGACCGGAAACACATCCGGCGCTTGCCCAGAGAAATAAGGCTAATAAAATCAGTGGGCAAAAATTTCGTTGGAGAAGGTTTGTAGAGTGGTTACACATTTGCATTCCAATTTGGTAAACTTAGCCTGCCTCCTGCCCGGCCAGCGTGACGCCTGCTCGGCGCAGGGCCAGTTCAGCAGAAGCGTTATTGCGCGATCAAACAGCTACCTTCGCCAGCCCTTTACAGGGCAGGAAATTTGCTGACGGCCTAATTACAAGAGAGCATCCCAGGGCGCAATTCTGAATTTAGGTCCAGCGGTTCGCCGGCCGAGTCTTGCACGGCCGCACCGATTTCACTCTTTTACAGGTTTGAGAAATAATATTCAATCCCTATCCATGGAGGTTTGGCATGAAGCGTTTGGTTCCCCTCTCTTTGGCATTGTTCATCACGCTGGTTCTGGCCGGGTGCGGATCGACGGGCAAAAATTTTCCCTCGGGCCATGTCGAAGAAATCCAAAATGGCGTCACCACCCAATCACAAATCCTCGATTGGTTCGGCGTCGCCTTCAAGGAAGGCGTGCGTAACGGCAATCCCTTATGGACCTACCAGTTCGACACTTATAATTACCTGCGAGTTGGCAAGGAAAATTCCAAGGAGCTGACAATCCTGTTCGATGAAAATAATGTCGTCAAGGCCTACCGGTACGCCTCCAATATGGATTAGGCGGAACCTGTGGCCGGTTGAATTACTTGTGACATTGATCTTATGACCTCCTTCCAATTGTTTGTGTTCGATTTTGACGGCACGCTGGTCGATACCAAAAAAGACATCGCCGATTCGGTCAACCGGACGCTAAAAGAACTGGAACTGCGAACGCTCGACCGGGAAACACTATACACCTTCATCGGCAAAGGCGTGAACCACCTGATGACCCGGTCGCTGGAGGGAACGGGATATGACGATCTGCCCTGCGCCATCAAAATTTTCATGCGGCATTACGAAGAACATCTGATGGACCAGACCGACCTGTTCCCGAACTGCCGTGAGACTCTCGAGCATTTTGCCCATAAAGAGAATACCATCCTGTCCAACAAACCCACCCATTTCATCACCCAAATTCTCGACGCCCTGGATTGCAGGGCTCCCTTTTCGACCATCATCGGCGGCGATCTGATGCCCACGAAAAAACCCGACCCCGGAGGACTACTCCACATTCTGGAGCAACATCGAATGCCTCCGGAGGAAACCCTGATGATCGGCGACAGCCTGGTGGACGTCGCAACCGGCAAGCGGGCGGGTGTCAAGACCTGTGGCGTCACCTACGGCCACGCCGGACGGGAATCCCTCGAATCCGCCCAACCCGACTGGATCATCGACGACCTTTCGGAACTGAAGCAATTCGTTCACTGATCCCGCAGGGCCCATTTGACTTTAATCCCGGTAAAACCTACAATTGCCGATTCCTATGAATCCCAAAAAGATTAAAACCATATACATTATTGCCATTTGCGGGACCGGCATGGCCTCCCTCGCCGGACTCCTGAAAGAGGCAGGGTACCGGGTGACCGGGTCGGATACCAACGTTTACCCGCCGATGAGCACGCTCTTGGAAAACGCCGGGATCGAAATCAAGCCCGGCTACAAAAAAGAGAACATCACCGGCGAGATCGACCTAGTGGTCGTCGGCAACGCGGTGTCCAAAGATAACGAGGAGGTGCTGGCGGTGCAGGCAGCGGACATCCTGTATATTTCCATGCCGCAAGCGCTGTCGCGGTTTTTCCTGGAGGGGCGGAAATCGCTGGTAGTCACCGGCACCCACGGAAAAACCACCACCTCCGCCATGCTGAGCTGGGTGTTCGAGGCCTGCGGGCGGAAACCCGGCTTCATGGTGGGCGGCTGGCTCAATAATTTCGACACCAACCACAAACTGCCGGAGAGCGACTGGTTCATCACCGAAGGCGACGAATACGATACCGCCTTCTTCGACAAGGGACCCAAGTTTCTCCATTACCGGCCCTATGCGGCGATCCTGACCAGCATCGAATTCGACCACGCCGATATCTTCCGGGATCTGGATCATGTAAAAGAATCGTTTCGGAAGTTTATGGCAATAATCGACCCCAAGGGTTTTCTTTTGGTTGAATTTTCCGATAAAAATACTAAAGATGTCATCAACCAGGCACCATGCGAAGTAGAGACCTACGGTTTTTCGGACCAGGCTGACTGGCAAGTCGCCGATTACCGTTTCGAGGATGGGCACGGTCAGTTCACCCTGAACCATCACGGTAAAGAAGTGGGCCGGTTCCATCTGCCGATGATCGGACGGCACAATATACTCAACTCCGCGGCGGTGACGGCCCTGGCCCTCAAGTGCGGCCTGTCGGCAGATGCCGTGGCTAAAGGCTTGAAGGAATTCAAAGGTATCAAACGCCGCCAGGAAGTGGTGGGAGAAAAAAACGGGGTAACGGTGATCGACGATTTCGCGCATCACCCCACCGCCATCCACCTGACGCTGGAAGGGGTAAAAGATGCCTGGCCGGGGCATCGAATTTGGGCGGTGTTCGAACCGCGTTCCGCCACCTCGCGCCGCAAAATATTCGAGAAATCTTTGCCGGAAAGCTTCCGGCTGGCGGACCAAACGATCATCGCCGAACTGTTCGCGCCGGAGAAAGTGAAGGAAGAGGAGCGGCTCGATCCGAAAAAAGTGGTGGCCGCGATTAAAGAAAAAGGACGCGATGCCTGGTTCTTCCCCTCGGTGGAAGAAATCATCGATTTTATCGCCGAACATCAACAGCCGGGTGACGTGGTAATGATCATGTCCTCCGGCGGATTCGACGGCATTCACCGGAAACTGCTGGACCGTTTATAGCATGAACACACTGGGACAACTCAAACTGGAACTTCTGCACCGGGGCGTAGCCTTTGCCCAAAACGTGCGGAGCCACGACCTCGTCGCGCCGGGCCTTTTTGCGGAAGGCGACGGGCAAGCCGTTGTCCTGTCGCTGGCGGAGGATTTTTTCGTGCGCACGCGGATGAATCCGGACAAGAGTGCGGCCTTTCTGATCGACGTTCGGGACGACCAAGTGGTTCTGGACCTGGAAAAAGGTCCGTTGGAAGTCGGTGTGATTCCCGCGCCCCAGTTTTTAAAAAACCCGCGAGCATCGCGCAACCCGGCATCGGCATTGATTCAACTCGACGGGTACTGCCTCAATGTCAACCTGAGTCTGGAAGACGGCACGCGCCAGTTGAACCTGAGCCTGGAAGATACGGTGAGTCTCATCCGTGCCGCGTTTCAGGAAGGGGTAGCGGACCTGGTGCAACTCAACATGAAACATTGCATAGAAAAGGACCGGGGATTTTCGCGGCTCGCTCCGTTGGTGCAAAGCATCAAGAAAAATTTCCGGACGTTTGTCGCCCTGCGCGGATTCCCACCGGATGATCTGGGGGTGATCGATTCGTTTTATGCGGCGGGGGTGGATTTGATCGCGTTCCCGCTGGAACAATACGCGGAGGACGGATCGCCGCAACCCGCGATTTCCGCCAAACAGGGAACGAAGGGTCTTGAATATGCGGCGGGCGTTTTCGGTCCCGGAACCGTGTCCACCGAACTGGCCCTGGATGGCAAACATCCACAACCGCTGTTGGAAAAGATCACCGCCCTCTCGAAACAGGGCATTCTGCCTCTGATCAAAATTCCGGAACGGGGCCTGTATCTGACAGACAACTTGCAGGAAATGAGGCGGGTGGCGGATCATCTATACAAAACCGCACAGAAAGAAAAGCTGAATTTGAAATGGCTGTACCCGGCCAGTGGCTGGATCAGTCCGCTGGACGCACCTTTTTATACAGAGAAACCGAAGACCTCCCGCCTCGCCCAACGGCCAGTGTATCAATCGACTCTCGGCAAAACCGCGTCCGAGGGATTCGCCGCCCTGCGCCGCAAATTGCGCATCAAAAACGTCAGCGACTCGTACGAATCCGCCGGACTATAACCCGGTTTTTCTGTAAGTTTCCCATCTCACTCCCGACCTAAGGTTCGATGGATTTTCCCATCCGATAGCGTTACAGGTTGAACATTAAATACCACTTCTGATAGGCTGAACCCATGAATCTTGCGCCGCACATACCGGTTCCGGAACAGAAACCCGAAATCGCGAAAATCCCCGAAGTGCCGATGGCGGGTCTCGATACCCTGTGGCTCCAGATCGGGGGCACGGTGTGTAATCTGACCTGCACGCACTGCTTCATCAGTTGCACCCCGCAAAACCACAACCATCCGTTGATGACGCTGGCTCAGGTCAAAAAACATCTGGAGGAATCGAAGCACCTGGGCATCCAAGATTATTACATTACCGGCGGCGAGGTGTTTCTCAACCCGGAGTTGTTCGAAATTTACGAAGCGATTCTTCAATACGGTCCCTGCACCTCGCTGACCAATGGGATGCTCATCAGTCAAGAGAAAGCGCAGCGCCTGGCTGAGCTCCAGGCCCGCTCCAAAAACAAACTGCACTTCCGGGTCAGCCTCGATAGCCTGGACGAAAAAGAGAACGACGCGATTCGCGGCAATAATTGCTTCAAGCTGGCTCTGCGCGGTATGCGCTATCTGGCGGAAGCCGGATTCTCCTCGCACCTGACCATGGTACGCAGTT
>JAUVMD010000219.1 GCA_030600405.1 Nitrospirota bacterium | reverse complement strand
GTCTTGGACGGGCACCTTACCATCTTCAAGCAGGGCCAGGAAATATCCCAAATCACCAGCGGGCACGTTTTTGGGGAAATGGCCATCATTGAATCCAAAAACCGTTCCGCAACGGTCCAGGCCGTTACTCAAACCACTTTAATGGAAATCACCAAGCCCAAGTTTGATTCTCTACTGGCGTCCAATGACCAATTTCTGTTTTCCCTATTAACCACCTTGTTGGATCGGTCCCGGGGAAACATCAGTGATTTGGCTATGGGTTACAAGAAAAAGGAAGCCCAGGAAAAAGTATCCGTTCATCTGCTTCGCGTCCTGGACGATTCTCCCAATGAAATTTATATTATTGATTCCTCCAATCATCACTTTATTCGCGGCAACTCGCTGGCGCTAAACAATTTGGGTTATAACAAGGATGAAATTACAAAGCGCACCCTTTTCGACGTTGTCAAGAACCTGACACCCAATGTATTTAATAATTTATCACGACCTCTCCACAACAACGGAGACTCCTTTGTCACGTTTCAAGGCATCCATCAGAGAAAAAACGGCACACAATACAACTCCGAAATCCGCTTTAAACTTTTACAGAAAGACACGAATCCACTTTATATTGCAATGGCTGTAGATAAAACCGAGCAGTTGTTAATGGAGGAACGTCTGGAGACTCTGGCTTATTTCGATCCGGTAACCGGCCTACCCAACATAGCTTTAGCCAAGGACCGATTGGGTGTCGCTATTTCCCAGGCAAATCGTCATGAAAAACTTATCGCGGTGATGGTCGTAAGCATTATTAATTTCAAATCCATAAGCCACTCGCTCAATCCTCATGTAGGGGAGCTTTTGCTGAAGGATATTGGGAAACGATTGGAAGGATGCTTGCGGAAAGAGGACACGGTAGCCCGGCTGGAAGGAGAGGATTTTCTCCTGATCTTGAGTGGGGCCAGCCACCAACGGTTTATCACTCTGATGGCTCAAAAAATTCTACAAGCTCTCGAACCCATGTTCACGATAAACAATCAGGACATCAGCATACGATCCACCATGGGAATCTCTCTTTACCCCCATGACGGCAAGGATCCGCACTCTCTGGTTAAAAATGGCCAAGCCGCTTTGTGGTCCGCCAAGGAAAAGGACAAGCATACCTTTCAATATTACAACCCAACGTTCCTGTTCCAATCGGCCAAGAAAGTCGATATGGAAACGGATTTGCGGAAAGCGCTGGAGCACGACGAATTCGAGCTTCACTTCCAGCCCAAGTTTAACCTGGCGACCGGCGAATTCGCCGGCATGGAATCGTTGATTCGCTGGTGTCATCCGGAAAAAGGTTGGGTTCCCACCATGGAGTTTATCCTGGCGGCGGAAGAAAACCGATTGATCATACCCATTGGAGAATGGGTTCTTCAAACTGCCTGCCAAAAGATCAAAGAATGGCAGTCTATGGGATTGGATCCAATCAGCGTGGCAGTCAACCTTTCTGGCCACCAGTTCAACCAAGACAATTTGGTTCAAAAGGTGGAAAAGCAGGTGGCCCAATCAGGGATCGATCCGAGATTTCTGGAGCTGGAGTTGACCGAAACCATTCTTATGGAAAATTCCAATAGCGCCATTTCCCGTTTGAAGACTTTGAGCGAATTTGGACTTCGATTATCCATCGACGATTTTGGCACCGGTTTTTCCTCCCTGAAGTATATAAAGGATATGCCTATTCACAGTTTGAAAATCGACCAAATCTTCGTCCATGAACACCAACTGAAAGCCAGTAGCGCCATTATCCAAGCTGTGGTTTCGCTGGCACAAAACCTGGAACTGCAAACGATCGCAGAGGGAGTGGAAACAGAAAGCCAATTGGCTTTCCTCAGAAAAACCGGTTGCAACCTGGGGCAGGGAATCATGCTGAGCCCGGTCCTTTCCTCTGCCGACATGACCCAGTTCCTCCAAGCAGGCCCTCCACCACCCGAATCCGACTGAAGCCCTCAACACGAGCCTGACTTCCAATCCCGATTAATGCCCCCACCCACCATGCCCTTTGCAGACAATTTTTACCCTCTAAACCCATGAAAAAATTGCAGAAACAGCATTGACATGTTAAATTTAAAGGATATCCCCTTTTTTCAATATTAGCGAAAAGGACCATATTTAGTGGATGCCGCTTCCCTTGCAGGAATCATATTAGGGATCTCTCTCATTGTGGGTGCCATTTTCATTGATGGCCACCTGAACAATTTCTTTAATTTGCCGGGTTTCATGATTGTCTTTGGGGGAACGATCGCCGCCACTTTAATCACTTTCCAGTTGAAAGATGTGCTTTCCGCTTTTAAAGCGGCCTTTTTTGTTTTTTCAGTAAAGAAGCAAGACCCCAACGACATGGTGGAAACCATGATTGAGTTGTGTACCATCAGCCGCCGTCAGGGCTTAATCGCATTGAGCCGTATGAGTATTGAGGACGATTTACTCAGAAAAGCCTGCAACCTGATTGCCGACGGGTCCAAGGAAGATCTGATCCGGGATACGCTTCACATTGAAATTGAATCCATGAAGCAGAGACACTTTGTTGTTCAGGATGTCTTTAGGAAAATGGCGATCTACGCCCCTTCCTTTGGAATGATGGGAACCCTGATCGGGCTGATACAGATGTTGCGTCAGCTCTCCAATCCCGAAACCATCGGCCCGGCCATGGCGGTGGCGTTGCTGACAACCTTTTATGGAATGTTGTTATCGACCTTATTTTTTCTTCCTATCGCCGGGAAGTTGAAAGATCGGACGCTGGTAGAAGTAATCAACCTTGAGATCATATTTGAGGGAGCCATATCCATTCTTGAAGATAACAACCCGATTTTCGTTTACGAAAAATTATCATCCTATATTCCCGCGAAGAAGCGGAGGCCGCGCCAACCCCTTCTTCGTAAGAAAATAACCGGATAAATCGAGCGTCATGATGGTAAAAAGAGAAAGCCTGGAACAAGTCAAAGAACAGCTTAGAATTAAAAATGTCGAGCTGAAAAAAACGAATGCTGCAAAGAACCGGCAGGAAGTGAAAATAAAGCATTTGCTGGCAGTAACCAGCAAGAAAATCAATGACCTCCAACAACAGTTGAATGAAAAAAAAGAACAAATCAGTTTTCAAAAATCCATTTCCTACCAGCGATCCACTGTAACCAGTTCAGGCGGCAAAAAAAGCATTGCTTCCCCATCCGCGATTAAAGAACCCGCCCCGGGAGGAACTCCGGAATTGCAGAGGGCGGAGAAAATCAACCAAATGCTGAAAGAACTGCGTGAAAGAAACTCCCGCCTGACCAACAAAATCGAGGAGGAGCGCAAAGCCAAAGAGCGGCTGGCCGATGAAAAAGGGGTTTTGTCCAGGGAAATTCGGCGTCTTCAAAAAGATACTAAACCCGTGGCCTCTCTAAAGACTAAAGCCAACCAGGTAGGCATACTGGATGACGAATCGCGGGAACGCTTTGAGCAGTTGATTAAAGAAAAAGAAGATATGATCAAGACATACGAAAAGCTTCTCGATGGCAACTTCGAGGAGGGGAACGAATCTCAGTTCCCAGCGGAAATTGTCAAACAGCTGCGCAAGGAATTAACATCTATAAAGTCGGAAAAGGATGAACTGAAAAGAGAACTGGTTCTACAGAAGAAAAAATTCAAGTCCGAGTTGGTTTATGAAGTTAAAAGGGCAGAGGAAAGCGCCGGGAAAAAGCTGAAACGCTACCGATTCACAAGAAAAAAACTGAGTGAGTTTATGGATGAAACAATAGAAGACAAATCCTCACCCCTGTGGATGACCACCTATGCCGATATGGCTATTCTCCTTTTAACATTTTTCATATTGTATTATTCATTAT
>JAUVMD010000316.1 GCA_030600405.1 Nitrospirota bacterium | reverse complement strand
CATCGGCCCCTTTAAAGATGAGCGTTTTGGTAAAGAAATCCGGGTCCGCGTCGTCCAGCAAATCTTTCAGGGAAACCCCTTCCCATTCGGCATTGCCCAGTGCGTAACCACCGACCGGATTGCCGATACAGCTCAAGGTGATAATCCGCCGGACGGTGGGCCGTTTCCGGATTTGATCGAGGGACAGGGTCAAAGGCCGGTCGATTTTCCCGGTAATTTTCAGACGCCAGGTTTCGACATTCAGTGGTTTCGGAGGGCCGTGGATGTCTTCAACATAAAATTCAGAATTGGGAGTGATGGGCGGCACAGCACCTGTCGGCACGGTTGCCTTGGGTTGCATGCCCGCGACCCGAGCGAGGCCCGGAGCAAATTTTGCTGAGGCGTTAGGGGGGGATGTGTCCGTTACTTTCGCCAGCCGACGCCTATTTGTTACCTGCGGCGGTTCGCCGCCCGCCAGGGCCCGCAAAGGATAAACCATCAGAGAAAAAATGCTAAACAACAGAAAGCGCAGAAACTGGTAACGAGTCACCGCTGTTCACTCAAGACCAGGTTAGCCGCAACAGGAATCATCGTTCGAGGGTGTTTCGTTGGGATCGATGATATTGAACATTTTCCGGTAGGGATGAGATTCAAGCAAGCTTGCGAAATCCTCATCCACTTCCACGGGAACGCCCATGGGGAACTGGATGTTCTGTAAAGTGACCGCATGCAAGGGACCCGAATAAATCGCCTGCACCTTTCCAGGACAACAGGATTGTTCAACGGGTACGGGTTTGTAGGCAGTCAGGATATAGGAATAGAATCGAATGCCCTTGACGATTTTCCACAAGTAGTCCTTTTGCAGAGTGAAGCCGTGGAATTGGGTTTGTTTGGAATAGCCGATGAACTCATCGAGAGTCAGTGCACCGGAGACGCATTCGCCCCACAATTCGCGGTTGTTGCGCATTTCCTGTGGAACCGGTTTGTCCGAAATGATATCGGCGATGACGAATCGGCCGCCGGGTTTCAGAACTCGGTGAATTTCGCGAAAGACTTCTTCCTTTTCGGTGGACAGATTGATGACGCAGTTGGAGGTGACCACATCCGCGGACTGATCGTCCATGGGGATGGATTCCAGAAAGCCGTGTTTGAACTCGATATTGTTGTATCCCAGGTTTTTGGAAACCTGTTCGGCGTTTTTGCGGGCATTGGCGAGCATGTTCTCGGTCATGTCCACTCCGGTGACCTTGCCTTCCGGCCCCACAATTTTTGCGGCGATGAAACAGTCGATGCCGCCGCCAGAGCCGAGGTCTACCAAGAATTCGCCGGAAGCGATGTTGGCCCGGTTCACGGGACTGCCGCAACCGTAGGAGATGTCCATCACTTCAGGAGGAATATGGGAAAGATCGCCGGGATCGTAATTGACCGGGCAACACAAACTTTCCTGAGTGGCGACCGCCGCCTTGGAATAAAAATCTCGAACCTCGTCTCGGGTGACCTCAGCGGACGTTTCGGTATCAGTACCGGCTCTCCTGTCATTCATCTGAACATTCCTTTCCAATTATATAAATTCGTCAACTTGCTTGTTTGAGGGAATCTTTGATTTTGCTTTTGGCCTCCTCACTGAGGACCGCCTCTTGTTGAGTCGGTGCTTCCTCCCCTCCCAGTTTCCGGGCCAGGGCGCGAACCGTTTCCAGCTGTTTTTTATAAAAGCCACATACGTCGCAAATGGCAAGATGAAATTTGACCCGCAGGCGTTTGCCTAAAGGCAGGGTATGATCCATCATCTCCGAAATGAGAGGCGTGGTGTCTCTGCATGTGGCTTTGAGCCACTTGATCATCCACCCTAGAAATTTTACCATTAATGTGTTCGATTTCATTACCGCTTCGTGTCCCAATGATTCATTTCCAGGCATTTGCGAAGTTGATGGCGTGCCCGGTGCAAGATAACCCATAAATTGGTCGGTTTTATATCCATTTCCTTACAAATCTCATCGGAGGCCAACCCTTCTATCTCCTTTAAAACAAAGATATTGCGGAATTTGTCTGACAGCTTGTCCATGCACTTAGCCAATACTTCGACGAGTTGACGATTTTCGGCCGCTTTGTGAGGATCGGTATCCCAGTTTTTAGGAAGATTTATCCAATGCCCCTCGGGCAGGTAGGCGTTTTCCAGGGGATCGGATCCGTCCTCCGGCGTCAGCTCAAATGTTCTCTGGGTTTTCAATTCCCTGAAATGGTCCAGGATTTTATGTTTGAGAATGCCGAACAACCAGCTTTTTTCCGTAGACCTTCCCTGGAAAGAGCCTTTGGCCTGCAGAGCAGCCAGCAGGGTCACCTGCACGATTTCCTCGGCGGAATCGGGATTTTTCACGCGGACCAACGTAAAGCGGTACATCATATCGCCGTAACGGTCCACCCACAAATCGCTATTCACGGTTTCCGGCATCTTCCCGATAATCCCACTTTAAGATTGCTGCTGTTGACTTCTTCCTCTTGAGGCCCATATACTGCCACTCATGAATCCAACGCCTGATGCGGGAAAATGCGCAAAAATTTTAAAATCGCTGGCCGATGAGTCGCGCCTGAAAATCGTCCGACTTTTGCTGAGCGGAGAGCAGAACGTTTCCGAAGTGGCCCGCTCTCTCAGCATGGCTCAGCCCCAGGTCTCGCATCACCTTTCGATTTTGAGGGGTTCTGGATTAGTGGGTACTCGAAGAGAAGGTAAAAAAATCATCAATTTCATTGATCCGGAAGTTAAATATATTCTGGAAAAGAAAGAAATCGGTTTGGATCTGGGAT
>JAUVMD010000191.1 GCA_030600405.1 Nitrospirota bacterium | reverse complement strand
TGGCCGCCGGGTCATCCGGTTCCACCCGTGTGGGTTGTAAATCATCACCACCCCGTTGGCGTATCTGGTTCAGCGTTGCACCGCCCCAGAACCACCGCTTTCCTACCGTCACGTTCAACTCGATTCCCTTAAACGCATTGGCAAATACTTTGCGCGCCGCATGAGCCAGAGGGATGGCGATCATTCCTTTCGGCTGAGCTGTGGCGATGCAATTGAGAACATTGCGGCGTCCCAGACCGGGATCGATCAATACCGGCACCGCTCCCAGTTTGAACAGGGCAAACGTGAGGGCGATGAAGTCGATACCCGAAGGCACCATCATCAATACCCGGTCGCCCTTGGCCATGCCGGTGCGGCGCAAACCGTCGGCCAGCCGGTTAGAGTCCTGGTCGAGTTGCCGGAACGTGATTTTGGAAATCGATCCACTTCGGGGAACGATGATGGCATCGGACCCGGCCCGTTCCTGTGCCAATTGTTCCAGAGTGTGTGCGATATTTTCCGGGGAATGGGAATCCATAAATATTTAAAGATCCAGTGCGGTTTTGACGAGAGGCAGAGTGACCTTGTGTTTTTGCTTGAGCGATTCTTCATTGATACGGGTGACCGCGCTTTTGACGGATTGGAAATCCCTGGGAATCCGGCTCAAGAGATAGGTGATGACTTTATCCGGGATGTCCAGACCCAAATCCTCTGCCAGTTTTTGAATTAATTGGGCAGTCGCTTCGTCATCCATGGGCAAAAGTTCTGCTGTCATCCCCCATTTGAAGCGCGAAGTGAGAAAGCTTTCGGTCTTTTCCAGTTGGTCCGCCGGGGTGCGTCCGGCAAACACCATTTTCCCTCCCTGCTCGAGAGTTTGGTTGTAGATCCGGTACAGGGCTTCCTGCGTGGGTGGGTGGTCGGCGATCTGGTCGATATCGTCCAGCAACAAAAATTCGATTTCCGAGCCGGGGGTTCCCAGATTGCCGGGCAACCCGCTGGCTCCCCGGTTCAACGACTCGATCAAGTCCCGGCAATGAACATATAAGGCCTTGGCATGGGAACCGGTCTCGGCGAGATGATTGCCGATGGACATCAGCAAATGGGTTTTCCCTAATCCGCTGGCTCCGGACAGGTAGAGGGACTGGTAATTCACCGGATCGCCGGAGCAAATCCTCCGGGCACAGGTCCATGCGAAGCTGGATCCGTTTGACACGATAAAATTATCAAAGCGGTATTCGGGACGAGCGGGAAACTGGATGATGCATTGCCGTGAGGTTGAATCGTGTTCAGCCATGGGGGATTCGGACGCGCATGGATCGGTTCGAAGAGTGTCACGATAACTTAGCACATTTTACCCACCAGAGTGCCTTAAGGTTTAAGGGTTGTTGATCGTGTCCTTGCCTATGTAAACCACTGCCAGGCCGAGCAACATCAGTACCAACCCGATAAATCTCAACGTCGTGTTTTCGAGTTCCGGTAATTTTCGGGCCAGTTCTTTTAATTGGTCGGGGAAACAGAAAAGAGGAATCCCCTCGACGACCATCATCAGACCCAACGCAACCAAACTTAAGTTCAAAACTGATTCCCCCTCCTGAAATATAGGCGACCGACCGAATGCGATTATCTTTGAAGCGGTTAGGGGAGTCAACCGGCAATTCCGAGGAGTTCGATTGAAACCCCAAGAAAGGGGCTTGTAAATGAATAAAGGGCCATTATATAATGAAGATAACTAATAAATGTTTGGAATGACCCACCACCAAATATCCACTTGGATGGTTATCCAATTCCGGGATACTCCAGATTAGCCGGATGATTTCATCTTTTCCCATTTGCTGAGGATGATCCATGATTCCCAATTTTTTTAAAATTCTGCTCCTTGCTATTATGATGGCCGTGCTGGTTCTCCCCCTGTCTTTCCTCGGGGGTGACGGTCCCCTTATTCAAAAGACTTACGCAGCCAGCACCAAGAGCCAACCTCTGGGAAGCAATATCTTTGTTGAAATTGCCAAAAGGCAGAACCCGGCGGTCGTTAACATCAGCACCAAGACCAAGCGGCGGTCCCGGCCCCCCCGGGCCCCGAGAAATCCCCGGTCTCCGGGAGGACAGGATCCGTTTCAGGATTTTTACGACAAGTTTTTCGGCGATCGCGATCGCAAACCGCGATCCGGCATGGGCTCCGGTTTTGTTATCGATAAGGAAGGGTATATTCTCACCAACAACCATGTCATCGACGGCGCCGATGAAATCGTTGTTCTGATCCAGGACGGCAATAACGGAGAAAAAGAATACGATGCCAAGCTGGTTGGAGCCGACTCCAAAACCGATATCGCTCTGATCAAATTGGTCCTGAAAGACGGGAGTAAAAAAAGCTTTCCCACGTTAAGCCTGGGCAACTCCGACAATCTGGAAGTCGGCGAGTGGGTGGTGGCCATCGGTAATCCTTTTGGTCTCAGCCATACCGTCACCGTCGGCGTGGTCAGCGCCAAGGAACGCAATATCGGCTCCGGTCCGTATGATGAATTCATACAGACCGACGCGTCCATCAATCCCGGCAACAGCGGCGGCCCGCTGATGAACATCAAGGGTGAGGTCATCGGAATCAATACCGCCATCATTTCGGGAAACACAGGCGGCAACGTCGGCATCGGTTTCGCCATCCCGATCAACATCGCCAAGGGCATCCTGAAAGACCTGAAGGAGAAAGGAATGGTAACCCGCGGCTGGTTGGGGGTCATGATTCAGAAGATCACCCCCGATCTGGCAGAATCGTTCAACCTGGACCGCACCGAAGGCGCCTTGGTAGGGGATGTTATTCCCAACAGCCCGGCGGAGAGGGCCGGTATCAAGCGAGGGGATGTCATCGTCAGGTTTGACCGGCATGAAGTGAAAACCATGGAATCTCTTCCAAAAATTGTCGGTAGTACCACACCGGGTAAGGCCGTCAAGGTTGAAGTCATTCGTGAAGGTAAGAAAAAAGTGTTGGATGTCACCATCGCCATTCTTAAGGATGAAGAAATAAAAGTGGCCGCACTGGATCCCTTGGGAATTCAGGTGCAGGACATTACTCCGGACATCGCGCAGAGCCTGAACCTGGACGATGTGGAAGGCGTGTTGGTTTCGGATGTTACTCCCGGCGAAGCCGGCGGTGAATCGGGGCTCAAGCGCGGAGATATTATTTCCGAAGTCAACCGCAATAAGGTCAAAAATACCAGCGATTATAACCGGATCGCCGGCAAGCTGAAGCGCGGCGATACCGCCCTCATGCTGGTCAAGCGGGGCGGAACCACCATTTACATTGCCGTTAAACTCAAATAATGCCGAGCCTGTTCTTATGTTTGTAATTTTTGGACAGCCGTCATTTTCCTGATTAAATTAGACTGTGGGTCCAAGGGCCCACAGTTTCTTTTTTAAAAGGGATGGTATGCAAACTTCTCGCCGTGTTTTCTGGAACCGAATTCTGCTTTTTGGAATGATCCTGTGGGGTCTGATCGGCGCTCCGGCGGTCGCCCACGATACCGGTAATCGAAGATCCCCCGTCGTCACTACCGTGGAAAAGGTGGGACCTGCGGTCGTCAACATCTTCACCGAAGAAGCGCCGCGCCAGATGAAAAACCCATTCCGGGATTTCATGGGCGACCACCTGTTCGAAAAATTCTTTGAGGATTTCTACCAGCAAAGACAATCTGACCGGCGCAGTCTCGGTTCCGGTGTTCTCATCGATCCCAAGGGATACATCCTGACCAACGAACACGTCGTGGCCAAGGCGGTGCGCGTCAAGGTTACCCTGATCGACAACCGGGAGTTTGAAGGAAAGGTGGTCGGCGCGGATATCAAATCCGATCTCGCCGTCATCAAAATCGATCCGACCCATCCATTGCCCTACGTGAAAATGGGCCGCTCCGATGACCTGATGATCGGTGAAACCGTCATCGCCATCGGCAATCCCTTCGGTCTCAAACACACGGTGACCACCGGCATCATCAGCGCAGTGAACCGCACCATCCGCGCCAGCGAAAAACAGGTGTTCAACGATTTCATCCAAGTCGACGCATCGATCAATCCCGGCAACAGCGGCGGCCCATTGCTCAACATCAACGGTTCGTTGATTGGCATCAACACCGCCATCTTTAAAGATGCTCAAGGCATCGGTTTCGCCATTCCCATCGACAAGGCACGGCGCATCGTCGACGATCTGCTCCAGTACGGCAAGGTGCGTCGTGGTTGGCTGGGTGTCTCGGTGCAGGACTTGACTCCCAAGGTGGCGCGTCATTTCGACCTGGATCACGTCCA
>JAUVMD010000126.1 GCA_030600405.1 Nitrospirota bacterium | reverse complement strand
CGTAGCCTTTAATTTCCAGCTTGATCTCGGGTTCAATTTTGGACTTAATTTCCTGTCCTTTCAATTCCCGAATAGTCTCCTCCATCATTTTACAATACAAATCGAACCCAATGGTGGAAATATGGCCCGATTGATTATGGCCCAACATGTTACCGGTACCGCGAATTTCCATATCCCGGGCGGCCAGTTCGAAGCCGGCTCCCAGATCGCTCATCTCTTCGATGGCGGATAAACGCTTGCGCGCATCCTCGCTGATGACCAACGCTCCCGGAATAAGAAAATAGGCATATGCCTGATGCTTGTAACGCCCCACCCTTCCTCTAAGCTGATACAGTTGCGCCAGGCCGAACTGGTCGGCCCGGTCGATGATGATGGTGTTGGCGGAAGGAATATCCAGGCCCGACTCAATGATGGAGGTGCATAACAAAAGATCGATTTCCTTTTCGATGAATTGCTTCATCACTCTTTCCAGCATCCTTTCCTGAAGCTGACCGTGAGCGATTCCCAAAGTAACTTCCGGAACAATTTTCTTGAGCAATGCAGCGATCGAATGAATGCTTTGAACCTTGTTGTGCACGAAGTACACCTGCCCGCCCCGATCCTTTTCCCGGAGAATGGCTTCGCGAATAATCTCTTCATCAAGTTTTCGCACATACGTTTTAATCGATAAACGGTCGCTGGGCGGAGTTTCGATAACACTCAAATCCCGCACGCCCATCAGTGAAAAGTGAAGGGTCCGGGGAATCGGAGTAGCACTCAGGGTGAGCACGTCCACCGAGGCCCTTAATTCTTTCAATCGTTCCTTGTGTTTGACTCCAAATCGCTGTTCCTCATCAATGATCACCAAGCCCAGATCAGCGAACTGCACGTCCTTGGACAACAAACGGTGAGTTCCGATGAGGATATCCACTTTCCCTTCTTTTAATCGCCTGAGAGTTTCTTTTTGCTCGCGGGGAGTGCGAAACCGGCTGACCATTTCCACTTGTACCGGATGCATATGAAACCGCTCCTGAAAAGTGCTCCAATGCTGTTGCGCCAATAGGGTGGTGGGCACCAGCACGGCGACCTGCTTTTTATCCAATACGGCACTGAAAGCCGCTCGCATGGCCACTTCGGTTTTACCGTAACCCACATCACCACATATCAAACGGTCCATGGGTTTCTCCCGTTGCAGGTCTTCCATGACATCTTCAATGGCTTTCAACTGATCCTCGGTCTCGACATATTCGAACGAATCCGCAAAATCCTGCATAAGAACCGAATTACTCGAATAAACGTGCCCCTTAGCCATTTCCCGGGACGCGTAAATCTTTAAAAGTTCACCAGCGAGCTCCCTTAGGGAGTCTTTTATTTTTTTCTTTTGACGTTTCCATTGGCTACCGCCCAACTGACTCAGAGGAGGATTCTCTTCACCCCCTCCCACATATTTTTGAATGGAAGCCAAACCATCCATCGGAATGTAAAGTTTCTGGTCGTCGGCATAAAATATTTCCAGAAACTCACCTCCCCCTATACCTGTCGTCAACTCCTTGGTCCGGGTGTATTGCCCGATACCGTAATCCACATGCACCAACAAGTCCCCCTCTTTCAAATCCTTGAAGCCGCGCTGGAAGGGCATGGAGCGTGATTTTCGGCGATGGCGATGCTTGTGGGTTCTGCCGAAGATTTCATGCTCGGCGACAAATATGGTTTTCATTCCAGGAAGCTGGAATCCCTGGCTGATAAAACCGAGTTCTACCGGGAGATTCAATTCCTTATCCACCAGCAACTCGTTCATGCGGTGGACATGCCCCTTGGTCGGCGCGGCCACTGAAACCTCATAGCCCTTATCGATCCATTCCCCGGCATGATGTGCAAACAGATCGAATTTGCCCTGAAATGAGGGAATCGGCTTGACCTGAAACCGCTTTGAAGTTTCCCCATCATCCGAAACTTTCAAGGTATTCAGAATCACATGCGGCCGGGATTGGATTTCCTTCAAAAATATTTTGGTGGTGAGATACAAATGTTCAGGCTCTACGGCGACATCGCCCCGGTCCATACACCGGTGGTATTCTTCGTGAACCAACTCTTCAAACTGATCACACTTTTCCTTTAATAACCCTAGGTCATCCAGAACGATTAAAGTGTTTTCAGGAAAATAATCGAAGAGGCTTTCCTTCTTCTCAAAAAAGAAGGGAGCCAGCATTTCCATTCCGGAAAAACTTTTTAAATTCCGAAGTTTTTCCACCAGCTCATCGAAGCGCGAAGAATTAACCTCATGGTCCCGGCCGTATTGAAGAATTTTGTTGACGCCTCCTTGCAGATCCTTTTCGGTCAGACACAATTCCCGGATGGGAAGAACCTTCACCTGATCGCAATCTTCTATGGACACCTGTGAACTGACTTCAAACTTTCGGATGGACTCTATTTCGTCACCAAAAAACTCGATGCGAATGGGATGGGATTGATGCGATTGAAAAACATCCAGAATGTCTCCCCTCGAACTGAACTGGCCACGCTCCTCCACCAAATGAGAGCGGGTGTAACCGTTGTCCACCAGGCATATTTCGAACACTTCCCGGTCGAGAGTTTGCCCTTTTTGAACATCGTAAGTCAGGTTACGGAGGGAGGAGCGGGGCATCAGATATTGCAATACCGCCTCCACGGGAACCACTAGAATTGGGCAATGATTCTCCAGCAATCCATTCAAAGTCGCCAACCGTTCTCCCGAAACTTCACTGAAAGGAGACAACGGTTCATAGGGCAACAATTCCCAAGTCGGGAAAAACTGAGGAGACACCCTTACTTTTTCATGATGGAGAAAATAACGTAAATCGGAAAGCCAGGTTTCTCCACTGACTTGATCCAAGGTAATCACCACCTGGGGACGCTTGGAATGCTTCCACGCCTGGGCCAGCAAATACGCTTTGGAAGCGCCTGGTAATCCCTCCACACTTACCGGATGTTCCAGTACCTTGAGAGAATCCAATAAATCGTTCCATTGATCGTTTTCCAGATCGTTCCGGGGCAATGTCGAAGAGGTGGGAGAATTCATTAGGGATTCACAAAAGGTTTGGCTTTCTCAGGGAGCAGATGATGCCATTTGGGCTCTCCCTCGGGCTTGAAATTGACGGTGACCACGAAGGAATCGCCCTCATAGAAGTTCAACTTGAAATTTCCGCCGCCGAACCGCTCCACAAGATAAGCTTCCGTCTGGTCCCGGAAGGTGTTGAACTCTTCCAGAGTAAATTGGCTAATTTCATAAAAATAAAGAGAAACGCCCTCATAAACTCCGGCGAGAAGGGTCAGGCGGAGTTCTTTATAAATTTCCTCAAACCTCTGGTCGCATTCCTCCTGAGTCGGGTCGCGCTTCAGCTCCCGGCGAAGTTTGGGCTTGTAATAATCTCGAAAAGCTTGTTTAACCCACATAGTCGTTTATCTTCTGATTGAAGAAAGTTTTGTCTTTTACACCATTATACCAGCTCAGTGCAATTCCCAAAGGCTTAGAATTACCATAACTTATTGAATTATAACATAAACTCTTTTGGGGATAACCGCGATCCAAAAGGTCCGCGAAGGAAAACCGATTGCCGTAAGAAAAAAGTTCCCCTATACTCCCAATCCAATTCCACCCGCTAATATTTGGTAATTTTATTAGATTATGATCTCCAATACCAACAAGGAAATTGTAAGAATCGGCTTGGTCCAAATGGCTTGCGCAGAAGACGCGGCGGCTAATATGAAAGCCGCCGAACAGGGAATCCGTAACGCCGCCGGACAAGGAGCGCAGATCATCTGCCTGCAGGAACTTTTCCGGACGCTTTATTTCTGCCAGACGGAAGTTCAGGAGCATTTCAAGCGGGCGGAGGAAATACCCGGCCCCTCTACCCAAGCGATGTCGCAATTAGCATCCGCGTTGGGAGTGGTTCTCATTCTTCCTCTGTTCGAAAAGCGATCTACCGGGATCTATCACAATACGGCGGTGGTCCTGGATGCCGACGGCTCCATCGCCGGCCGCTACCGCAAAATGCACATCCCGGACGATCCCGGTTTTTATGAAAAGTTTTATTTCACACCTGGAGATACAGGGTTTCAAACCATCCCAACCCGTTTTGGAAAAATAGGCGTATTAATCTGCTGGGACCAGTGGTTTCCGGAAGCGGCTCGTCTGACAGCTTTATCCGGAGCCCAAATCCTGTTTTATCCTACCGCAATTGGTTATCAGGCTTTTGATGAGCCTGTTGCCGGAAAGCAGGCGCAGGCATGGCAAACCATTCAAAAGGCCCACAGTATTGCCAACGGTGTCTTTACCGTCGTGGTCAACCGCGTGGGTCAGGAAAATCAGCTGAATTTCTGGGGAAAGTCTTTTGTGTCCGATCCGTTTGGCGAAGTCCTCGTTGAGGCTTCTTCGAAGGAACCGGAAGTGCTGGTCGCCGATTGTGATCTCGGCTTGATCGAGGAAACCCGGCAAGGCTGGCCTTTTCTGCGGGATCGCCGGGTCGATGCCTACCAAGACCTGACCCGTTTATTCATTGACTCGAATGAATCCTGACTCTTATCCAGCTGACCTCGGTTTCCGCATGCCCGCCGAGTGGGAACCTCACTCTGCCACTTGGCTGACCTGGCCTCATAATCCGGAAACCTGGCCGGGCCAGGATATTTTCCAAATAGAAACTGTTTATCTCCAAATGATTGGGGCTCTTGTCAAAGGAGAAACGATCCACCTTCTGGGGAACCGGGAATCGGACGTTTTAAAGCTAAAGAAATTAATTAAGACTAATTCTCTAACTAATGAAAAAATAAGATTTCATGCGATATCAACTAACGACGCTTGGATTCGTGATTACGGTCCCAATTTTCTGGTTCGGGAAGCGTCTTCTGGTAAACGGGAGGTCTCAGCCAATCTCTGGAAATTCGATTCCTGGGGGGGTAAATACGAGTGGGACTTGGATGATCGGGTGGGTGGCGCTATAGCGGATCTATTGGGGATAACCAGTTTCGAACCCGGGATTGTTCTGGAGGGCGGAGCCATCGAGGTCAATGGCCAAGGCCTATGCATCACCACCGAACAATGCCTGTTGAATTCCAATCGCAATGATGGGCTTGATCGGGCGGAGATGGAATCCTATTTGAAAGGTTATCTGGGCGTCCGGGAAATCATCTGGTGTCAGGGCAACATTGAGGGAGACGATACCGATGGCCACATCGACAACCTGG
>JAUVMD010000088.1 GCA_030600405.1 Nitrospirota bacterium | reverse complement strand
TGGAGTACTTTGATCCTTCCGGAAAGAGACTACCTGCCTTTCGGCAACAGCAACATGGTGTTCATGTTCATAGACCCGGTGGCGGGGGTACCGGCGGAACAGAACATGAAATACTTCGCCGAGTACGAAAAGAAAATGACCCAGATGGATGATGTGAATAATAATTTTCTTGTGTTTTCCAATCGGTTCAACGGCGGCGGGGCGATCGTCAAACCCGAACTCGCCCGGGGCCAACGCGGCGAAGTGAAAATGGCGGTGATATCCAAGAAAATGGGAAAGGACATTTTCCAGATACCCGGATACCGGTTCGCCTTTGCTTCCCAACGTCCCATTTTCCGCTCCGCTTCCAAAACGTTTGATATTGAAATTGTCGGGCCGGACATTTTTGAATTGAAGCGAATCGCCATGGACTTAATCAAAAGTATCACTGGAAGTGAAGGTGTGCATTCCGTTAGGCCGGAGTTCAAGTTGGGCAATCCCGAACTGCGTTTCATTCCCCGGCGATTGAACAACGCGCGCCTTGATATGGGAGTGCCGGAAATCGGCGATATCGTCGAATCGTTGAATGCTGGGAAATATCTGGGGGAATTCAATGACCGCGGCGAACCGATCGATTTCGTTCTGGTGCGGGCGGATGCGGAAAAACTGGACCTGAACGATTATAAAAACCTCCCTGTCTGGACCGATGAGGACATGATGACCAACCTGGGTTATCTGGTGAAGACTGAAGTTGCCTCGGGCCCGGCACGCATCGATCATATCGAAAAGGAACGCTCCGTCAAACTGCTGGTCCAGGTACACAAGTCTTACCCCATGCAGAAGGTAATCCAGCGCGTGGAAAAAGAGTATCTTATCTCTGAAAGGAGAACCCTGTCGGAGGAATATGGATTGCGCATCGGCGGGACCGCCGATGACCTGGCATCGACCGAGAAATCTTTGCTGAATAGTTTTATCTACGCGGTCGGTTTTATTTATTTATTGCTCGTTGCGTTGTTCAAATCGTTTATTCGGCCTTTCATTGTCATGTTGACCGTGGCCCTGGCGGTCTCGGGTTCGTTCCTCGGCATTGCCGGGAACAATGTTTTTCAAAGAATGAATATCAGAGGTATTCTCAATGATCTTGAGGCGCCAAATCCCGAAGCCATGCTTCAGGGTTGGGACTGGATCACCTTCGACATTTTGACGCAGTTGGGAATTATCATTCTCGCGGGAATCGTGGTGAACAATGCAATTCTGATCGTGCATCAGATGCTGAATAATATTCGTTCCGGTATGGACGAACGCGAAGCTTTGCAAAAATCCTGCGAAACCCGCCTGCGGCCCATCATGATGACCGTCATTTCCTCAGTGAGCGGTATGTTGCCCCTGGCCTTCGGTCAAGGCGCCGGGACGGAACTGTACCGTGGCATGGGCACCGCCCTGATCGGCGGGTTGATGTTCTCTACGATCTTTACCTTATTTCTCGTGCCCGTTTTAATTTCGCTGATGACCGACCTCGGCCTGCACACCCGCAAAGACGACCTCGTGAAAGAATCCCTCGAGAAACCGGATTTAGACGCCGCCCCCCAAACAGGAACCACGGCGCAATAGTCTTCCTCTCTATTGTAGAAAAACCTTCGGGATATGTTGGAAACGCTATCAGGAAGCAGGCGATTTCTTTTCAATGTGGAAGGGCACCTGCCAGGTATCCTGCCGGAGTGCGTACACGATTTCCATGTAACGGGTTTCAGGCGGCACGCGGACCTCAGCCTGCCAAACCGTTTTCTTTTCGGAATCGGTCTTTTTGATGTGCACATTCCCCTGTTTTAAAGGTTTCCTGGAACCATCGAGTGGTAGGAACTGGACCAGCGTTTCGCGCGGGCCTTCGATTTCCAGCAACACCTTGCCCTGATCTATTCCCGTAAATTTCGCCTTCAGTCCATTGACCGCTTCTCCGGCGTTGCCCAACTCGTTGAGGTCCAGACGAATCGAGTCCAGTTTGCGCGGCAGACGGATTTGCAGAAAACCTTCAAAGCCCGCCGGAGTCATATTTTCCGCGTTCGATGCCACCGGGCCCGCCTCGATTTGGAATTGCGCTCCCTTCAGGGGTGGTGCGTAATTGGAGTCAAGCACTAAAAATTTTTTACCCTTTACCGGCAGGGTTTTCTTTTTCGAAGGGCTTCCATCGTACACGATCACTTTTTCAATCGTCATCCGGACGGCGGAAAGATTATGGGTGATGGCCTCTGTATCCTGGGAGTGGACGATGAACGAACCCCAGGCATATTTTCCTTTTTTTTGCCATTTATCCCGCATATAAATATTTTCCTGCAAGCAGAAGTAAAAACCGCCGGATTTTAATTCAGTAGAACCTCTGGAACACACTGCCCGCGTGGGAGTGGAGCGCCGCTTTTGAAGAAATGATCGGCGGGACTGGGTTTGTACCCGGACGCGTTCGGAAAATTGATCTGCCGGGTAGGCGGGGCGTTGGAACGCGAACTGGAAAGGATAGGTTTCTTTCGCGGTTTCGCGGGCCAATACAAACTCCACGGTTTTCGGCTGGCCGCGGAATTGTTTATTTTTATTCACGCCCTGTCCCAGGAAAAAGGGGGACGACGAGGAGCCCGCATTCCGAAGGTAGTTTCCGGAGCCGTTCAGGGCGCGGGTCTCGAGCAGGCGGCCCACTTCGCCGCTGGCGGTAAAGCTAACCGTATTGTCCTTGGCTTCTTTCAATTTGATTCGAACGCCGCCGGTTTGTACGATTTTATTCTTGAAAGGCATCCGCACCCGTTTTTTGACGATATCCGAAGGCAGTTGAAGCTGTATATCGCCTTCGATGGATGCGATGTCCGACAGCAGGATTCCCCGGCGCAGGTGAACGGTTTTGGTTCCCTGAAGAACATTGAGCATCAGGTTGGACCACCGGGGTTTGTCCTGGATCAGCTTTTGGATGGCATGGGTCTTCTTAACGCGCTTAACCTCCACGTTCCGAAATCCCTTGCGCAGAGAAACATATTTCGAATTACGATCTTTGCCACAAGGTTCGTCCAACAATAGCTCACGGCCTCGGGCATCGCGCACATGGGTGACCCGTAACCAGGCGCCGGTACCCTCGCCCACCTCCGCAAAGGAGTTGATTTCCATTTTTGGAACCGGACTACTGATCACCTCAAGATGCAGATCGGTGTTTCCGGTTTGATCCGGGTTGAGGGAAATTCCTTTGATTCGGATGCCAAAGGGACCGGTGGTGGCGATGAAACTTTCGCTCGGGTTGGCCGCAGCATCGAAGGGATCGAGGTCTTTGGGTTGAAACGAATCTTTATATTGATTGACTTCCTTAAGAGGAATGATTTGCTCGCCCGACTTTTGCTTACCGACAGAGATGGACATGGACGAGGAAAGGGAGGAGGCGAACCAACTCAGTCCCTCCTGAAAGACATTTCCAATGTCTTTGATCAGGGTGGCGTTGATTTTGGCCTGCAAGACCAGTTGCTGGTCGGTGGCCTGTAAGTCCAGATAGCGCATCAGATTTTTAACGGTTTTGAATTCCGGGTCAATCTTCTTGGCGGTTTTCTTTTTCCATTCCAGAAACTTTTGACGCTGTTCTTGATTCCATTCCGCGTTTGCCGTTTCGAAAAGCAATTCCAGGTCGATGCCGTCGGGTTGCCAGGTGATCGTGCCGCCGCCATAAATGCTGGTGACCGGAGACATTTGTTCTTGTGCGCTGTGGGCAAACATGCGAGCCATCTGATTCTGTGAAACATTTTCCAGGTTTTTGGGAACCAGCACGGCGAAGGCGAAGAGTTTGCCGGTGCGGTAACGACGCCATTCAGACAGATCTATTTCCGTCTTCGCCCGGTCCAATCGTTTCAGGAGCCAGGCGACCGCCTCGGGGTAGCCGATAATCAGGCGATGGTTTTCGACCACCATGAGTTCTGGCGGAGAGGGTTTGCAGGTTTTTTTGTCGACCCGGGACCACAACCAGGCGGTTCGGCCGTTCACCTGTGTTTGTTTGACGTTTCTATTTTTCTGCCAAATTTGTGTAACGGATTCCACCGGAAATTTTCCAAGCGCCACTTGAACCTGCCCGCCATCCTTGGTGCCATTGAGGAAACCGCCGAGGATGTAATCCACCGATTCGCCCGGATTCAGGCCGGACCGACGCAGGAAGCTGAGAAAAGAATCATCCTCTTTGTTTTCCTTGCCAGTGGAGGTGGGCAGGGCCAAGGCGTCTCCCTCTCCCCTAAAAACCTTCTCCATGCGCATGGCGTAATTCATGTCGAGATAAAACAATCCTATCAGGTTTGGGCCGGCCAGGGCCTCCTCCACCGTGATCAACTCGGGAGGAACGGGACGAGGATCGATTTTTTTCGCGGGATTCGCGTATGCCAGGCTGGCAACAGTTAAAGGAAGCACAAGTGCAAAAATTTTAAAAATCCGAAGCATGAATCCGCCTTGAATGATGAGTGGTTGGGTCTATGCTCTCAGTGTAAAGGCAAAGTTTTAGGCAGACAAATACTTTGAGAGATATGATGAATCAAAAAATATTGGGAAATGTAAATCTGGTTGGGATTCGGTGAACTATCTATGTCAGGTTTTGCGGGGTTTGAGGGTGGTGAGGGGATTATCTAATAACAAACTCTTAAGAGGAAAAGAGGCTTACACCTGAAAATCTTTTTTGAGTTCAAGAATTTTTTGCTGATTGTATTCCGGCGTCACGATCCCCACCGAGATGATAAACTTGATGCCTTCCTCCACCGTCATCGTGAGCTCGATGATTTCCTCATTGGCCACGAATACCAGGAATCCGGAAGTAGGGTTGGGAGTGGTCGGTACGAATACGTTGACCAGCTTGGCGTCGGTCAATTCCTGCACTTCGCCTTCGGTGTAGCCGGTGATAAATCCCACTGAATAAATTCCTTTGCGCGGGAACTCCACCAGGACGACTTTGCGGAAGGCTTTAGTGTCGGCGTGGGCGATGGTGGTCACCACTTGCTTTATGCCGGTGTAGATGCTTCGCACCACCGGGATGCGGTCGACAATCATTTCACCGAGTTGGACCAGCTTGGCGCCAAAAATGTTTCGGGTCAATACGCCAACCACGAAGATGAGCAGAATGATCAGGATCAACCCCAGACCGGGCAAGCGGAAGTCTGCCGGGATGGGGGTGCCGATATCGATCAGGGTTTTGATGAACCAGGGAACGACCAGGTCGTCCAGAATTTTAAACAGGAAATTGAGGATGAACAGGGTGAAAGCCACCGGAACGGTGATCAGGATCCCCGTGATGAAAATGTTGCGGAGGCGGCGTTTGAGGTTGCTGAACATGATGGCTTGAGTGGGTGAATTCGGTAAAAGGTTTGCGATTTCAGCACCGGGCCGCCGGATGCGTGGAAGGTGTCGGCAAGTCTGGCGGTGTCGGCGTATCCAATTATTATATAGGGATTTATAGGGAAGGCAAGCTGGAAGGGAAGGGGTGCCGGAGTCTGAAAATTCAATATAAAACCGTGGGAAAATCTGTTAATATCGGTAATCTTGGAACGTAAAATGACTGAAAAATTGGGGCTGTGGCGCAGCTGGGAGCGCGCTTGAATGGCATTCAAGAGGTCAGGGGTTCGATCCCCCTCAGCTCCACCAAATATATCAAGGGTCTATGAGATTTTCCTGTAGGCCTTTTTGGTTTGAGTCACCAATAAATACAGGGGGTTACTGGAAACAGTTACCCCCTTTTCTTTTGCCTCAGGGCCACTATTGGGCCCGGAGGCCGTCATGCCCAATGTAGAAACGCTAACTTAATATGTGGTATAAATCTCGCTGGATGTTAATTAAAAACTATTTTTGCGCGCTTAGTTTACTGCTGACTATGTTGTTGCCTGGGGTCGTTCTTGCTGATGCTATTGTTCGCAGTCAGGCGATGAAGGCATCTACGATTGCGGAGTTTTTTATAGAAGACGAGCAGGTGCGCGTTGAGCTGGAGGTGGGCATGAATGATTTGCCCGCCTTTCAGAACATCCTTCCTGATAGTATTTATGAAAAAATGGGTTTTGAGCCCCGCCCGGTTCGGGACAGGCGGGCAGAATTTTTTGCCAGGGACTTTTTTATCATTGCTGACGACAAGCCATTGGCCGGCCAGGTGGTGGAAATGGCGCCTGCAAAACGCATCCAGCGGGATGACATTACCGGCGAGCCTCTC